>NZ_JAEKDC010000029.1:0-58259 GCF_016405645.1 Pseudomonas sp. MF5691 | reverse complement strand
TGTGGTTGCAACGCCTGTTCAGCCAGGGCCTGATGTGGTGGGTACTCCACCGCCAGCCTCGTCACCGACTGTGGTTGCAACGCCTGTTCAGCCAGGGCCTGATGTGGTGGGTACTCCACCGCCAGCCCCATTACCGACTGTAGCTGTAACACCTCCGAAATCTGTGCAGCGAGAGCCTGAAGTGACGGCCATGAGCATTGCCATTCAGCGCAACAAAACCACCTTTGCCAGCGTTGCACAGACCAAAAATGAGCGCGCGGTTGCAGCCGTGGCTGACACCTTAGCCCCGGGGAACTCTGTATATGAGAGCCTTTTGACCTTCAACTCCGCTGAACAGGCTCGTCAGGCCTTCAAGCAACTTGATGGCCAGGTTCATGCTGATGCCGCCGCCGCGCAGATCGCCGACAGTCGTTATGTTCGTGATGCGGTGAATGCTCGCCTGCAACAGGCTCAGGCGTTGAATTCAGACACAAAAATTCAAGTCGACAACAGCAACGGCGGCTGGGTGCAATTACTCGGAGGTCACACGCAACTTGACTCCGATCACAACGCCACCAGCTACAGCACCTCTACCACTGGCGTGCTGCTCGGTCTGGACACTGATATCGGTGATGGATGGCGAATCGGCGGGGCGACGGGCTACACCAAAAGCGATCTGAAGGGTTCCTCCAGAACGTCGGCCAATAGCGACAACTATCACTTGTCGATCTATGGGGGTAAACGCTTCGATAGCATCGCTTTACGTTTCGGCGGAGCGAGCACCTGGCACCACTTTGACACCTCCCGTAACGTGAACTACGGCAACCAATCCGTTCATCAAAAAGCGGATTACAACGCACGAACGGATCAGGTGTTCGGTGAAGTTGGCTATACCGCCTGGTCAGCCTTCGAGCCTTTTGCAAACCTGGCCTACGTTAATTTCCAAAATGACGCGTTCAAAGAGCGTGGGAAAGCAGCGGCATTGCGCGCCAGTAAGCAAAGTCAGGATGCAATTGTCTCGACAGTTGGCGTGCGCGGGCATATGCAATTGCCGGTGAGTTCTACTCGTTCGGTGAAACTGGGTGGCGAGTTGGGCTGGGAGCATCAGTACGGCGAGCTGGAACGGCAAAGTTCCTTGAAATTTGTCGGAAGCGAGGCCGCGTTTGCGGTGGGTAGCGTGCCAGCGTCACGTGATGGTGCTGTGGTCAAAGCCTCGGCAGAAATGGCCATGACCAAGGACACGTTGATATCGCTTAACTACACCGGGCTGGTTTCCAGTCATGGTGGTGGCAACGCGGTTAACCTTGGGTTCACCTTCCAGTTCTAACTTCAGACCAGTGTGGTGCAATGAGTTTTCATTGCGCCACACTGGCTAAATTGAATCGCCCCCGGCTTCTCCAGACGCCTTGCAAGCTCACTCAGTGTCCATGCACTGTTCAATAGCCATCGCTATGGACTCTACGTCTTCCGGTAATTTGCTGGTCGCGACTCTGATGTACGAATCTGCACTCTTGGTGAAGAATTTTGAGCCTGGAAACACGGCATATCCATGCAGCGCCATGGTCACCAGCGCGTGCTGTTCGGACGGTACTTGAATCGCCCCGGATTCTCTAGACACCTTGCAAGCTCATTTGGACTGCCCCCGGCATCGTAGACATCTCCAGCCTATGCTTTGAGCATAGGAGGAAGTTTATGAGCACCCAACGATTCACGCCGGAATTCAAGGCAGAAGCCGTGAGGCAAGTTATTGAACGCGGATACTCCGTTGCGGAAACAGCCGAGCGCCTCGGCGTTTCGACCCACAGCCTCTACAAATGGGTCAAAGCCGTGACGCCTGACAAAACCGAGAAACAGGCCAGCGAGTTGCTCGAAGCCAAAAGTGAGATTTTGCGGCTGCGAGCCCAAATGCGACGCTTGGAAGAAGAGCGCGACATATTAAAAAAAGCAGCGCGGTACTTCGCCAGGGAACCCGAGTGAAATACCGCTTTATGAACGAGCATCGGCATCAATACGCGATCACTACGCTGTGCCGGGTTTTGCAAGTTGCTCGTGCCGGGTTCTATCAATGGCTACACAAGCCTGTTTCTGACCGCGAAAAAGAGAATGGTCGGCTGTTAGGGCTGATCCGCGACTCCTATGCGGCCAGTCGAGGTGTGTATGGCGCACGGCGGGTGTTTGCTGACTTGCGCGAGGCTGGAGAAAGTTGCGGCAAGCACCGTGTTGCGGCACTGATGCGCACCAATAAAATCAAGGCGCTCAGAGGATATAAAGCCCCGCGCGCAATCAAAGGCAGACCATCGATCATTGCCCCCAATCGACTTAACCGGGCCTTCACTGTCGATGCCCCTAATAAGGCTTGGGTGACCGATATCACTTACATCCGAACGTGGCAGGGATGGCTATATCTGGCTGTCGTACTGGATCTCTACGCTCGCAAGGTGGTCGGCTGGTCAATGAAGCCAACGCTAGGCAAGGAGCTGGCGCTGGACGCGCTGCTCATGGCGGTATGGCGCCGTAAACCCAAAACCAGAGTCATCGTGCATTCGGACCAGGGTAGCCAAGGCGGATTCAACCGGTCGTCGCAACACCTTGATCGAGGTGTTTATGGGACGACCCGCAGGATGGATGCAAAAATTGACGGGCCGGGGAGCTATGCGTTCTCCAGGTGCACCCTCACTTCGTAATGAGATCGAGCGGCTATTTTGGGTGCAGATAGCAACAGGCATCACAAGCGAAAAGGCAGCACATGCCGTTGGCGTATCAACAGCGGTAGGTACACGCTGGTTCCGTCATCGAGGCGGGATGCCATTATTCATGTCGAATCACATATCAGGACGATACTTATCGTTTGCAGAGCGAGAAGAGATTGGGCTGCTTCGAGCGCAAAGTGTTGGCGCTCGTGAGATCGCCCGTCGCCTTGGACGAAGCCCATCGACAATTTCACGGGAGCTGACACGAAATGCTGCTACCCGTTGCGGTCGGCTTGAATATCGAGCGTCAGTAGCGCAATGGAAGGCAGAACTGGTGGCCAAGAGGCCGAAACCAGCGAAACTGGTCACTAATCCGCGACTGCACCAGTACGTACGCGACCGCCTTGAGGGCAAGGTTCAAGACGCCGATGGTCGTGAGATTTCTGGGCCTCGGCAAGCGCCCTTCAAAGGTCGAAATAAACCGCATCGCAGTGACCGTAAATGGGTCAAAGGCTGGTCGCCTGAACAGATTGCCAACCGGTTCCAGATCGATTTTCCGGATGATGAGTTCATGCGTATCTCTCATGAAGCCATATATCAGGCGCTCTACATTCAGGGTCGAGGAGCTCTCAAGCGCGAACTGGTGAGCTGCCTGCGCTCAGGACGAGCATTGCGCGTGCCGAGAGCCAGAGCGCAGGCCAAAGTGTGGGCACACGTCAGCGAGGACGTCATGATCTCCAGTCGCCCTGCTGAGGTAGAAGATCGGGCTGTACCCGGGCATTGGGAGGGCGACCTGATCATCGGTCTGAACCGCTCTGCGATTGGAACTCTGGTCGAGCGCTCAACTCGATTTACCATGCTCGTCCACCTGCCTCGCGAGAAAGGTTATGGGCTAATTCCCCGCACGAAGAACGGCCCGGCGCTGGCTGGCTATGGGGCTGTTAGTATGGCCAATGCATTGAAGAAGACGGTGACGGATCTTCCCATCGAGCTGTGGCGATCTTTGACCTGGGATCGTGGAAAGGAGCTGTCGGATCACGCTCGATTTACCATCGAATCCGGAGTAAAGGTTTTCTTTGCTGACCCACATAGTCCATGGCAGCGCGGCACAAACGAAAATACGAACGGCCTTCTACGGCAATACTTCCCGAAAGGCACTGACCTCTCTCGTTGGAGTGCCCAAGAAATACAGGCGGTAGCTCACGTACTTAACACTAGACCTCGAAAAACACTCGGCTGGAAAACACCTGCCGAAGCACTGAATGAGTATCTAAAGTCTGTACAACAATCCAGTGTTGCGACGACCGGTTGAATCCGCCCAATATGGTAGCGATGACTGGAAACGTTTTTGTCTGGCCAACCACCTCGAGCCGAGTATGAGCCGCCGAGGAAACTGCTGGGACAATGCCGTGGCTGAGTCTTTTTTCAGTAGCCTGAAAAAAGAACGCATCCGCAAGAGGATCTACAAAACCCGGGACATGGCCCGTGCCGACGTATTCGATTACATTGAGGCGTTTTACAACCGAACGCGTCGTCACAGTCACCTGGGCGGCGTCAGTCCTGAGGCCTTTGAAAGTGCCTCACTTTGAGGCTGGAAAATGTCTACGGAAGCGGGGGTAGTCCATCGAGCAGGTCTTAGGATCTACATAGGCAATCTGCTCAAGCATCAGACCATTGGAATGGAGCTAATTCGAGATGATGTCTGGGAGGTGATCTTCGGGCCTGTGATCCTAGGCCGTGTCGATGCTAGAGACGCAAAGAACGGGTATGTTTCAATCAAAGTGTCACCTATGTGAATGCACTTTTTTGTAACCTATGTGGTTGTCCCGTACATCGAGCCAGCACTGCCGATCCTCAAAGCCAGTGACGGGCGTGTCACTCCACAGCTGTTTCAGGGAGGGATGGTCACATCGAAGGATTTCGACAGTTTCACTTTTGTAGCCGGCCAGTTCGATAAGGCGAAGGGGCGGGCCTCCACAAACCGCACGGGGCTTTCCGTGCCAGGAGCCACGGCTGAAAGCGATGATTTCACATTTGCCGGCGTGGACTGGCAGGCGACTAAGAACTTAACGCTGCAGTATTATCATGCCCGCTTAGAAGATTTCTACAATCAGGACTTCTGGGGTTTGTTGCACAGTTTTCCCATCGGCGATAGCCAGTCATTCAAGACTGACCTGCGTTACTTCAAAAGCGATTCCACTGGAGCAAATGGCACGGGTGGCTATCGTTTCAATAACAACGGAGGTTTTGCTAAAAGTCCTGGAGAGGTCGACAACGTCACGTGGAGTGCCATGTTCACCTATGTCTTGGGCGGGCATCAGTTCACTTTGGGTCGTCAAGAGGTGTCTGACGAAGGCGGCTTCCCATACCTGAATCAAGGTGGTTTGGTAAACGAGGGGGCTGGAGGCTCGAGTTTCTACTTGTTCACCAATCAAATGGCTGGGTCATTCGTCCGCGCAGGCGAGAAGACCAATTTCGGACAGTACCTGTATGACTTCGCAGCGAGTGGAGTACCAGGGTTAAAGGCCTCGTTGACCTATCTGCGTGGTCATCAGATCAAAGCAACTTCCGGGGTCGGGCACGACCTGAATGAGTGGGAACGCAACGTTCGCTTGGATTATGTAATCCAATCGGGCACCTTCAAAGGCTTGGGTGGAACGGTTCGCTACGCTCAGTATCATGGTTCCGGCACTGCATTGCAGGATCAGGATCAACTCCGGGTTTTCCTGAACTATTCGTACAGCTTTTTTTAGTGTGTATAGACCGTGAAACCAGAGAACCTGGCGGGTGTGACGGCGCCCGTAGGGGGACGCGGTGTCTAATTTGCTGGTTTGACCTTCAGCAACTTTCACATTGATACCTGCAGTCGCGTCCTTGCCAGGGGTAACTCATGACGCATGACCCGAAGGATTAACCCTGTCCCCGATATTGAAGCTTCGGCGTCTTTTTTCGTTGCGCTGACATCCCTCGAAAGCCGCGAGTATCCGGACGTTTTTAGTCCAGAATCTAGTCCATGAAAATGGGGGGCTTCGAGATCGGATTGCTGCCGGAGCCCGGCGAGTCATTTGCTGAACATCTCGCCCTGAGTCCAACCTTCAGAAGGCTGGAAGCAGGGCGCTTTCAGATGCAGCCGTCCGGTAGGCCAAGATTACACCCTTGCAACATTGACGGCCGGTCTCTGGTGGTGACGGCTTCACGCGGGCGTTGTTGGCACGTGCATGAGTACTTCCTCGGTCGTTCACTGTAGCAACCCGATATGTCACATCAGTGATAAGTGCCGAGTAAATTCAGCGCAAATCACTGTTGCAACACTTCGAGGCTCTATCATGCTGACCCGTTGTTTTATCCCCTTTCTATTTCTTTTGGTTTCTTGTATTGCCGGACAAACCCACGGCAGGGATCTGGCTGAAGGACTGACCGAACAGGACCCGTCTGTGGCGTTGCAGAACCACGACCTGCGCTATGGGCTGTGGTCCGGCATTGGACTTATGAAAAATGCAATCGGGCAAAGCTGCAATGCGGTTCTGCTGGATACTCGCGACCGGCAGAATAAAACCGTTGGCCCCGCCTATGTATTGACGAGTGGGCATTGTGTTTACTTCAGCTACGGCACGGCTTCTATCAACCAAACCGTAGAGGCGAGCATCACCTTCAACTATTTCCACGATACTCCCGCGCAACACCGGAAATTTCGCATCAAAACAGCGCATTGGAGCAGTATGGTCGGCACTGATCTGGCGGTTCTGGAGCTTGATGCGCCATTGGCTGCCCTCATTGCAGAGGGGGTCATGCCACTCAAGCTCGCGGCTCATCAGCACACTGGAGAGCGGGAGGTCATCAATGTCGGATCCCCGACCGGGTTTCGCCAAAAAGGCTTACGCATGAGTGCGTGCAAGGAAACGGCAACAAATAGCTTTGTCGAGCATCCCGGTGTATTTCCTGGCGCCATGAAAAACCGTTGCCAAGACCTTCAGTACGGAAGCTCCGGGAGCCCGATGCTCGATCGGGGTACCAACGAAATTACTGGCATTGTCAGCAAGGTCGCTGCTGTCATCAAAAAGGACATCCTCAGCAACTGTCTGAATACCTCCGCGTGTGAAGCGGCCAAGTTTAACTATAGCTATCCAGCGAACGACCTTCATCATTGTTTTGTCGATGGCCAGTTCTTGAATAACACGCGGGACTGCCAACTGAAATCCGTCGAACTCGTCCTTGAAGAGCCTTGGAAACTCAACCCCTACGTGCATTTGCAGCAGGGTGTGAACGGGCTCAGTATTTGGCCCACGTGGAACATCAGATTCTCGGTCAACGATCCCTACTATCGATTCAAGGCCGTGCGCGAGGTCAGGGAGTGTCGATCTCCCAGCGACTATCACAACGCCGTAGCGTCAACGGATGGTTACATCAACCAGGCGATCGGGCCGGCGCTGGGGGCCCATGTGTTGTGCATCATTGGGATACAAAACCGCAGCGAGCCCCTGACGCCAGCCTTGCTCCACAATGTTTTCACACACTCCGTATTTTTGACCGCCCCAACGCCGACACCGCAGATCAGCCTGAGCTACAACGTCAACTGGGACGACCAAACCACAGACTTCACCCATCACTACTTCTACGTGGATGCTTCAGAACGGGCTTTGTGCCAAGACATCGACGACGTCCGCTATGCATTGGCCAACGGCAGCAACCCTTACCAGGTGTCACAGCTCCCCATCACATTGTGCAGCTATGCCCGCAACCTTGCTGGTCAGCCGTCCGCCGTCCGTACGGATGTAATCGAAATATCAAGGTATCTCCCTCCCCAGCAAACGGTGAAGCCATCACCGTCACTACGCTAAGAGCTCATCGGTGACGATAAAAACGTCCCCGCTTGTTCACAAGGAGTGTCAGTGGGACGTTTACCGCGTAAACGCCTTAAGCCACTGGCCATGCCATGGCACACCGACTGCCCGGCGCGAATCCGTGCTGGTACTCCTCGCTCAATACGGCCGCTAGCCTCTGATCCAGGTCTGCGGTGGCTTTGATCTGGAATCCCAGGCGGGCATAAAAGGGGGCGTTCCATGGCACGCTCGTGAATGTCGTGAGCGTTACGAAACTCAGTCTGTTGGCGCGGGCATAGTCCTTTGCGGCCTCAACCAGACGCCGCCCCCAACCTTGTCCCTGCACCGCGTGCATCACGGATAACTCATAGATGTGTAAGTCATTGCCGTGGCGCGCAGCGCTGAGAAAACCTTGCGGCCGGTTTTCGGCGTCCAGGGCGACCCAGCAGGTCGAGAGCGCGATACGTTGGCGATGTTGCTCAACGGACATCGGGGGTGATTCAGCCAGCCAACTCAACCCATCAATCATGCGGAAGGCTTGAGCTGCGGAAATTTCGATGGCAGGCAGGCGTTGCGCATCTTCCGGTACAGCAACGCGAATAATCGCCGGCATGGGTCGCCCTTGGTGAGGTGAGACTGAACTGGAAAAACCAGCGTTCGAGGGGTGAAGATATCATGCACTCAGAGCCTCAGGCTCAGTGGTTTTGATGGCAGTCGAACTCATCAGAGGCCGGTCTAGAGCGGTTGCCGGTATCGCTCAAGGTCCGCGCGCAGGCTCTTACGATCTGCGTGCGGTAACGTCCTCCGCAGTCCAGCTGTCACACCAAACGCCAACCTGGCGAAACAGATGACGCAAAAGCCTTGACCTTTCCATCATGGGAAGCTTCAGGCTTGCTTCATCAGTAACATTCAAGGGGTATTGCAATGGCTACGGTTTCCCATCAGCAGGGGTCCAACCCATCCAGTTCGCGGGAGGTGCGCCTGAGTCTGCCGGTCGAGGGCATGACGTGCGCATCCTGCGTCGGTCGGGTCGAGCGCGCGCTGAAAGCGGTGCCTGGCGTGCACACGGCCGCCGTCAATCTTGCCACCGAGCATGCCAGCATCACCTTCACCGGGGCGCCCGATCCCCAGGCGGCGGTGCGTGCCATCGAGAGCGCAGGCTACAGCGTGCGTGAAGAGACGACTCATCTTGCGATAGAAGGCATGACCTGTGCGTCATGTGTGGGCCGGGTCGAAAAGGCCCTGGCTAAAATCCCCGGCGTGCTCGAAGCCACGGTTAACCTGGCCACCGAGCGTGCCCGGGTGCGCCACTTGGGCGGCGCAGTCTCCACGGCAGACCTTGAAGCAGCAGTGGAGCAGGCCGGCTACAAGGCCCGCCGCTTGTCCGCCGAGTCGCCGAGCGAGGGCGACCAGGATGCCGCGCGGCGCGACAGCGAAGCTCGGGAGTTGCAGCGCTCCATGTTGATTGCAGCGCTCCTCACTTTGCCGGTCTTCATCCTTGAGATGGGTTCGCACCTTATCCCTGCCATGCACCATTGGGTGATGGGGGTCATGGGGCAGCAGACGAACTGGTATGTACAGTTCGCGCTGGCCACCCTCGTGTTGTTCGGCCCAGGGCTGCGGTTTTTCCGCAAAGGCGTACCGGCGTTGCTGCGAGGGGCGCCAGACATGAACTCGCTAGTCTCTGTGGGCACCGCGGCGGCTTACGGTTATTCGCTGGTCGCGACGTTTATTCCCGAGGTTCTGCCGCAGGGCACCGCCAACGTCTATTTCGAAGCCGCAGCGGTGATTGTGACCCTGATCCTGCTGGGCCGCACGTTGGAGGCGCGCGCCAAGGGGCGAACCTCACAGGCGATCAAGCGGCTGGTCGGTCTTCAGGCGAAGACCGCGCGCGTGGAGCGCAATGGCGAAATATTGGAAGTTGCCCTTGATCAGGTGACGGCCGGCGACATTGTCTTCGTCCGTCCGGGGGAGAAGGTCCCGGTCGACGGCGAGGTGATTGAAGGCACCTCGTACGTTGACGAGAGCATGATCAGCGGCGAACCGGTGCCCGTGTCCAAAAGCGTAGGCGCCGAAGTCGTTGGCGGCACGATCAACAAGACCGGTGCGTTCAGTTTCCGGGTGACCAAAGTGGGGGCCAACACCGTCCTCGCGCAGATTATTCGCCTGGTGGAAGAGGCGCAGGGCTCCAAGCTGCCGATCCAGGCACTGGTGGACAAGGTCACGATGTGGTTTGTCCCGGCGGTGATGGCGGCGGCCACGGTGACCTTCCTGGTCTGGCTGATTTTTGGCCCGACGCCGGCGCTGACGTTCGCGTTGGTCAACGCGGTAGCGGTGCTTATTATTGCCTGCCCCTGTGCCATGGGGCTGGCCACGCCGACCTCGATCATGGTCGGCACGGGCCGCGCAGCCGAGCTCGGGGTGCTTTTCCGCAAGGGCGAGGCATTGCAGGCGCTACGCGATGTGTCGATTATCGCCCTCGACAAGACTGGCACGCTGACCAAGGGCCGGCCTGAGTTGACCGACCTGGTTCCCGCCGAGGGCTTTGACTACGACGAAGTATTGGCACTTGTCGCGGCGGTGGAGACACGCTCCGAACATCCGATTGCCGAAGCGATTGTCAGCGCGGCAAAGAGCAAGGGCATCACGCTTGCACCGATTGAGGCCTTCGACGCCGTACCGGGCTTTGGCGTGACGGCGAAGGTCGCCGCTCGCACGGTCTCTGTGGGGGCTGACCGGTTCATGACGCAACTGGGCCTTGATGTGACGGGCTTCCAGTCGACTGCCCAGCGTCTCGGCGAGCAAGGCAAAAGCCCGCTCTATGCGGCGATTGATGGCCGCCTGGCGGCGGTGATCGCGGTTGCCGATCCGATCAAGGAGACCACGCCCGAAGCGATCAGGGCCCTGCATGCGCTGGGGCTCAGGGTGGCGATGATCACCGGTGACAATGCGGCCACGGCAGCGGCAATCGCCAGGCAACTGGGCATCGATGAGGTGGCGGCCGAGGTGCTGCCCGACGGTAAGGTCGCGGCGCTGAAAAAGTTTCGCAGCAAGGGGGCGCGAGTTGCCTTTGTGGGTGACGGGATCAACGACGCACCGGCACTCGCCGAAGCAGACGTCGGGCTTGCCATCGGCACCGGCACCGATGTGGCCATCGAAGCCGCTGACGTGGTGCTGATGTCGGGCGACTTGCGCGGCGTGCCGAACGCCATCGCCCTCAGCCAGGCGACGATCCGCAACATCAAGCAGAACCTGTTCTGGGCCTTCGCCTACAACGCGTTGTTGATACCGGTTGCGGCGGGCGTTCTGTACCCGCTGAACGGCACGCTGCTGTCGCCGATCTTCGCCGCGGCGGCGATGGCGCTCTCCAGTATCTTCGTGCTTGGCAACGCACTGCGGCTCAAGCGCTTCCGAGCACCGATGACAGTAGAGAGCAGCGCCGAGGCGCCAGTGGGTGGGGCGGCATTGGCCAAGCCACGCCTAGCGAATGAGCACTGATATCAGGCTTGGGTTTGAACACGATTGAGGAGGCTGTAATGGCCAGTGAACCTCATCCGAGCGTGATTGTTTAAGGACACGGCCAAGCGTACTCATGCGCCGTGTGCAGGTGAGTTCCCGAATTTGCGGTGAGTAGTTGATAGGTTCCCTCAGGAGGAGAGAATGATGAATATCGGTCAAGCAGCCAAGTTCTCCGGCGTTTCGGCTAAGTCGATTCGCTACTACGAACAGATTGGTTTGGTGCCCAAGGTCAGCCGGTCTGATGCCGGCTATCGAAACTACGGTACACAGGATGTGCAAAACCTGCGTTTCATTCGCCGCGCGCGTGACCTTGGCTTTTCGGTCAGGCAGATCTCCGAGTTGCTGGTTTTGTGGGGCGACCCTGATCGCGGCTGTATCGACGTCAAGGCCATGGCCCTGTCCCATGTGGCCGGGTTGAAGGCAAAGATTGCTGACCTGCAGGCCATGGCGCAAACCCTAGAGCAGTTGGCCGAGCAATGCCATGGCAACGATCGTCCGGATTGCCCGATCATTGCCGGTTTGGCGCAGCGCACAGCCGCCGTGGCGATGGAACTGCGCCCCAGGGCTCCTCAGAATCCCCCCCGGTTTGGGGGGGATACGGCGGCCTCATCCCAGCATCGCGCCGCGATGCAGATGCATTTGTAAGCGCTGGCAAGGCTCACATTCACTCTTCAGAGCAACTTCAGGAGTTCCACATGCTGCGTTTTTTCATACCAAACATGACCTGTGGCGGCTGCGCCAGGTCCGTTACCCGGGTACTGCTGGGCGTAGACCCGCAGGCCCAGATCAAAACTGATCCGCCCACACGTGTGGTCGTGATTGACAGCACTCTGGATGCGCACACGCTGCTCACGGTGCTGAGTGACGCCGGGTATCCGGGTGAGCATCTGCCGCAAGCGATATCCAGCTGATCGTTGCCGGCGTAGTCCCGCAGGGCTGGCGCGAGATCAGATTTTTATCAATAAAAAGCCGGGAGATTGTCTCCCGGCTTTTGTATTTCCCACGTTTAGAAAGCCGTCACAAGGTGTCAGGAGACTACGCCTGCAGCCCAAGCAACCAGTACATCAGCAAGATCAGGCGGGTAGCTGCTGAGCGGGTCAAGCTGGGTGCATTGGCTAACATGCACGCCACTCAAATCAAGCCGATGTGCTGACACAAGATTGACCTCGATCATCTGCCTCCCCTGTTACTCCCTCTACTCTGGCACTTCCATAAAAGGCCAAGGATGGCTCAAGGAGCCTGCGGCCATGCATTTTCAAGGAAGAGTCAGTCATGCAGTCATTGAAGATCATGTTGTTGTCATCGGCGTTCAACGGTTTGACCCAGCGGGCCTGGCTGGACTTACGCCAGTTGGGGCACACGCCCAGTGTGGTGCTGTTCACCGATGAAGCCTCGGTATGTCGGCAGATCGAGGCATCGGCGGCGGACCTGGTGATTTGTCCGTTTCTCAAGGACCGCGTACCGCAACAACTCTGGAGCAATCCTGAGCGCCCGGTGGTGATCATTCATCCGGGCATCGTCGGCGACCGTGGCGCCAGCGCGCTGGACTGGGCCATCACCCAGCAAGTCAGGCGCTGGGGCGTCACGGCCTTGCAGGCGGTGGAGGAAATGGACGCCGGTCCGATCTGGTCGACCTGCGAGTTCGACATGCCCGCCGACGTGCGCAAATCCGAGTTGTACAACGGCCTGGTGAGTGACGCGGCGATCTCTTGCATCCGCGATGTGGTGGAGAAATTCGCCAGGGGGTTCGTGCCCACGCCCCTCGATTACACGCAGCCCGACGTCGCTGGGCGTTTGCAGCCGAATATGAAGCAGGCTGACCGCACCTTCAGTTGGTACGATTGCGCACGGTTTATCAAGCGCAGTATCGACGCCGCTGACGGCCAGCCCGGGGTGTTGGCCAGCCTCGCCGGCGGGCAGTATTACCTGTATGACGCGCACCTGGATGCGCGCCGCGGCACGCCGGGCGAGATCCTTGCGGTACAGGACGACGCGGTATTGGTTGCGGCCGGCGATCACAGCCTGTGGCTCGGCTCGCTCAAGCGCAAGGCCTTGCCCGGCGAGGAAACCTTCAAGTTACCGGCCCGCCATGTGTTAGCCGGGCAACTGGCTGATGTGCCGGTGCTGGACGGCTCGCTCGCCAACCAAGGCTTCGACGAGATGGCCTATCAGCCGATTCGTTACCGAGAAACCGGTCATGTGGGCGAGCTGACCTTCGAGTTCTACAACGGTGCCATGAGCACTGAACAGTGCCAGCGGCTGGTCGCAGCGTTGCGCTGGGCCAAGGCTCGGGACACCCAGGTGCTGCTGGTCAGGGGAGGGCGCGGGAGCTTTTCCAATGGGGTGCACCTCAACGTGATTCAGGCGGCCGAAGTGCCGGGGTTGGAAGCCTGGGCCAATATCCAGGCCATCGATGATGTTTGCCGCGAGCTGCTGACGGCCCGGCAACTGGTGGTCAGTGGCCTGACGGGCAGCGCCGGAGCCGGCGGTGTGATGCTGGCGCTGGCGGCCGACATCGTCTTCGCCCGGGCGGGTGTGGTCCTTAATCCGCATTACAAGACCATGGGCTTGTATGGCTCCGAATACTGGACCTACAGCCTGCCTCGGGCGGTCGGCAGTGAAGTCGCCCACAAGCTTGTCGAAGAATGCCTGCCGATCAGCGCCCTCCAGGCCCGGCACTGGGGAATGGTCCAGGACATCGGCCCACGCTGCCCACGGGCGTTTGGCACGTGGCTGCTGCAACAGGCCCGCGACGCGTTGACCGATGAAAGATACGCTCTGCATCGTGCGCGCAAATCGAACATGAACCTTGCGCAGATTGAGCGCTGCCGCGAAAACGAGCTGGCACAGATGCGGTTGGATATGGTGGAAAACCGCCAGCAGTTTGCCGAGAAGTGCCGCAACTTCGTGTTCAAGCGCAAAACCTGCCAGACCCCGCAGCGCTTGCAGGCGCCGTGGGCATTGGCGCCCAGGGCCACACTGGTTGACTGAGAGGAAAACGCCGCATCTACTCTTTTACCGCCAGGGCGGAATTTCCTTTTTGCCGTGGCGGTCCATAATGCCAATGGAAAAAAGACAGAAAAGGGTGAATTGATGCGGCGAATTTATAGGGGCGTCATCTGCCAGGCCTTGCTGGCCATGGTTATGGCTATCAGCCTGCCGGGATGGGCAGATGCGGCCGCCACGCCGGCGCCAGTAGAGGTCGTCGACAGCCTGGCGCTGTTGCCCGAAGACGCCAACCTCAAGCAGCTTGGCCAGCAGCTTGAGCTGATTCGCCAGAGTGTCCCCATCAGTACCAGTGACGAAAAGCTGGCGGAATTTCGACAGGGCGCACTGCAGGTGCAACAACTGGCCGGGGCATTGCTCACGGTGCGCGCCACCGAGATGGAGCGCATTGACGATCAGCTCAAGGTATTGGGCGCGGCCCAGCCAGGAGAGGCGCAGAGCCTCACCGAGCAGCGGGATGCCCTGACCCGAAAAAAGAACAGCCTGCTCGAGGATGAGCAGCACGCCAAGCAACTGAGCCAGACGAGCCGCGAACTCGCCGCGCAGATTGTCAACCTGCGGCGCAATTTGTTCAATTCCCAGGTCACCTCCCGTACCGATTCGCCCTTCAGTCCCACATTCTGGTCGACCCTGATCCGCCCCACCGCTGAAGACCTGCAGCGCCTGGACAACCTCAAGGCCGAAGGCATCGTTGCCCTCAAGAGTGCCATCAGCCCGGAGCACCGCTGGGCGTTCTTCAGCACGCTGTTGGTGGCGGTACTGATCTGGAGTTTCGGCCGGCGACTGCTCGAGCATCTGCTTACCTGGGCGATGATCCGTTGGCTGCCGGAGGGGCGCCTGCGGCGCAGCACGTTGGCGGTGGCGGTAGGCTTATCGTCGATCCTGACGATCATGGGGGCCGTCTCGCTGATGCGCTGGGGCTTGGAAAGCAATGCGGTCCTGAGTGAAAACCTGGGCCGGCTGTCCGATCACCTGGTCACCCTGGCTACATTCTGTGCGTTTATTGCCGGCCTTGGACGCGCCTTGCTGATGCTGCCACGCCCGTCCTGGCGGTTGCCGGCCATTGCCGATGAAATCGCCAGTGCCCTGGGGCCTTTCCCGGCGATTCTGGCGGTGGCGCTGATGCTGGTGGCGACCGAGGAGCGGATCAACAATGTCACGGGGGCCAGCCTGGCGCTGACCGTAGCGCTCAATGGCCTGACCGCCCTGACCACCGCGCTGATCTTCATCGCCGCGTTGCTGCGCGTGCGCCACGTGCGCAAAAAACTTGAGTTGCAGCGCCCGGGTGGGCTCGCCGGCATGTTGCCCTTTGTCGCATCGATGTGGGTGGCGGTGATTGTCCTCGCGTTGTTCACCGGGTATCTGTCCCTGGCCTACTTCCTTACCGTCAAACTGTTGTGGGTCAGCGTCGTGGCGGCCACGGCCTACCTGTTGATCGCCTTTTTTGGTGACGTCTGTGAAACCCTGCTTTCGCCCAGGCAGCCCAGCGGCCTGGCACTGGCCAACGCCCTGGGGCTGTCGCCACGGCACCAGGCCCAGGCGTGCACGGTGCTGGCGGGCGTCGGCCGTACCTTGCTGTTGCTCACCGCCGTGATGGCGGCCTTCCTTCCAGCGGGCTCCAGCCCCAGTGAGTTGCTCCAGGGCTTCAGCCAACTGGGCGAATCCAGCAAGACCCTGGGTAACCTGCAGATCGTTCCCCAGGACATCCTCATTGCGCTGCTGATGTTTGTCGTCGGCTTGTTCGCCGTGCGCACCTTGAAGCGCTGGCTGAGTGAGCGGTTGCTGCCGGAAACCAACATGGATGCCGGCATGCGCGCGTCCCTGGTGACCCTGGTGGGTTACCTCGGTTTTGTGTTGTTGAGCCTGCTGGTGATGTCCACCCTGCGGATCAACCTGACCAGCCTGACCTGGGTGGTCAGTGCTTTGTCGGTGGGCATCGGCTTCGGTTTGCAGGCGATTGTGCAGAACTTCATCTCCGGGCTGATCCTGCTCACCGAACGGCCGGTGAAGGTCGGCGATTGGGTCAGCCTGGGGGGCGTGGAGGGCGATATTCGACGGATCAACGTCAGGGCGACCGAGATCCAGATGTCCGACCGCTCGACGGTGATTGTGCCGAACTCGCAGTTCATCTCGCAAAACGTGCGCAACGTCACCATGGGCAACGCGCTCGGTGTGGTGAGCATCACCCTTACCTTGCCGCTGGATACCGATGTACTGAAGGTTCGCGAACTGCTGATGCAGTCGTTTACCGAGCACGAGGCGATTCTCGACACTCCCGCCCCTTCGGTCACGTTCAAGGACCTGGCCAGGGATGGTTTGATCATTGGGGTCAGCGGCTACGTCAACAGCCCACGCTCGGTGTCCGGCACCCGCAGCGACTTGCTGTTCATCCTGCTTGCGCGCCTGCAGGACATGGGGATTACATTGTCTTCGCCCCAGAGCATGGTGCTGATTCCGGGAGAGGCAGGTGCAGTGGCTGGTGATGTTCCTGTGAGGCAATCATGAGGTGGCAGTGCGTGACACTAAAAAGCCCGATAACCGTGATCGCTGCGGTCTTGTTCTGTTTTTCCATGGCGGCGTGCAAGAGTAAAGACATGCCTGAAACCTATAGCTGGACGGGAACTGTCTCTGCACCAAAGGAATACCCCATGGAGGTTTACCGTGGCTCCCTGGTCGCTGAGGGCTTTACCTACGGTTTTGATGCGATCTGGGGCACACAGAACACCGGCTGGGGGAGTCCGGGCGGAACCATGACCACGGCGCTGGAAAAAAAGGCAGTGCCCTATCAACTGGAGTTCACGTGGTACTCGCTGGTGGAGAGAACGTTCTATAGCGGCCAATGGAACTTGGACCCACAGAAGATAAAGAGCCTCCTGGATGAGGGCTTTATTGATCAAGACACCCATAAAAAAGACACCTACAGCACGTTTATCGTGGGGTTGGCGCCACAGGGCAGGGTGGTGCTCTGGATGAGCGGGGCGGGAAACCAGAAGGAGGTGGGGGTCTTTCAGGCGCAGGCCACAACGCTTACCAAGGAGAGCGCCTACAGCAATGCCCAGTACATGTTCAAAGACGGCTATGCAGACCGCATGCTCAATGATCCATCCTATAAGACCTTCAGTGCCGATATCCGGCAAAAAATAGCCACGCAGGGCTATCCCCTGGCAAACATCTACGACACCTACCGGGAGAAATACAACTGGAGGCCTGTCGTTGTGCTGCAGCAAGGCGAATGGCTAGATTTTGGATTCAGCGCCTACAACGGCGAGCAGGAGAATCTTTTCGGAAAGGCCCTACTCGACAATCACTATGTAAAACGGGCCATTCCAACGTTCTGCGGGTTCTATTGGCGCAATGGCAACAGCCGGTATGGCGTCTGGATTGACGCATTCGATGAAAAAGAAATCTTCGATGTTTTCCAGAAACTGGGCAAACAAAAAGACATAGACCTGCTGGTGAAGGTTGACGCGCAAAACACCCGGGTTTCCCTGGCATTAAGGGCGGGCGCGCAAGAGTTTCCCATCGGCAAAGCCAAAGTCAGGCTGTCCCGTAAAATCGAGTAGGCTCCCCCGCCTGAGGGGAGAGCCAGGTTTCACTGCTCAGCAGGGCTGGGCCGCAAGGCTGTTGCTGACATTGCGTCCCAGCACCAGCACCGTCACAAAACCCAAGCCTACCAGCACCGTGGCGAGGCTCAGGAGCACCGAGCTGCCCAACTGGTCGACGATCCGCCCACCGAAGAATGAACCCAGGGCAATAATCACCTGGAACAGGGCGACGAAGAGCGGCATGCCGCGTTCGACATCCTTGGGCGCCACGACAAACATCCAGATACTGGCACAGGCCGGGAAGGCGCCGAAGGCAAAACCCCAGAGCCCAATCAACATGGCTGCGCCGGTCATGCCGGTGGCGAAGTGGGGGAACAGGGCGGTGCTGGTGCCGATCATCAGCGCCACCAGCAACAGGGTGTGACGTACGCTGCGGTTGGCGGCAAAGCCGGCAAAAATATTACCCGCGACCCCAGCCACGCCGAAGAGCAACAGCAACGAGCCAATCGTCGGGCCGTCGAAGCCGGCACTGTGCTTGAAGAACGGCGCCACATAGGTGTACGCGGCAAAGTGCGCCAGGCCGATCAGCAATACTGCGATCAATCCGACCCGCGCTTGGGGGTTGATAAACAAGGCGGGCAGGTCGCGGATGTGGATGGCTTTCTCCGGGTTGAGTCGTGGCAGCAGAAATATCTGCGCCAGGAGGACCGGGACGCCCATCAGCGCGGTGACCAGGAAGGTCATGCGCCAGCCCATCAGGCCGCTAAGCCAGGTGCCTACGGGCACGCCCAGCACGGTGGCGAGGGTCACGCCGACCATGATGATCGAAGTCGCCTGGGCGACGCCCACACCCTTGGGCGCCAGCCGGCCGCTGAGGGCAATGGCGGTCGCCCAGAAGCCGCCGATGCTGATGCCCAGCAGTACGCGGCCCAACAGCAGCAGGCCAAAGTCGCTGGCAAAAGCCACCACCAAGTTGGCGATGATCATGATCAGCGTCAGGCCGATCAATAAATAGCGACGGTCCATGGTGCCAATGCTGACCGACAGCAAAGGCGCGGCGAGGGCGGCCATGATGCCGGGCAGGGTCACCATCAGCCCGGCGTGACCGGCAGTGATACCCAAGTCACTGGCGACATCATTGAGCACACCCACCGGCAGAAACTCACTGGTTACCAGGGCGAAGGCACCTACGGCCACGGAGAGAATCGCCAGCCACTGCTGTTTGACACTCTGTTGATTATGTTCGGGAAGGCTGCGAGGGGCCTGGTGGGCACTTGGCATGGGTGAAGATCCGGGGGAAATGCAGCCTGAAGCCAGGCCGGGGGGAGAATGTGGAGGCGATTATAGGAATCAGTGTGGGTAATTAAACAGGGCGCTCGGTTTGATAGTCATCATCAATGCAATCAATGCCGCCCCGGCGATGGATTGGGGGAGATGCTGGTGCGCCAGGCGCAGCAAGTGCAAGGTCACGCTATCCGGAGCCAGGCAGATGACCACGCTGCCGGCGGCAACCGCGCCATGGGAAATACTATAAAGTCTCTGCCCAATACTTTTGGCCGCGACTAATCGGTGGTCGCTGGCACAGCGGTGGCGCGGAAGTCGAGCAGGGAGATAAAACTGTCGAGCAACGGTGATTGGTTGTCGGTGTTCCAGCTCAGGTACAGGCCGATGGCCGGATTGGGGGCGGCGCCGACCGGGCCGATCCGGAGAAACACGACCTTGTCGCGCATGATCGAGTTGGCAATCGACTCCGGCATCAGGGCAACGCCGAAGCCACAGGCCACCAGGCCGATCAAGGTGTGGAGCTGCGCGGCTTCCTGCACCACCCTGGGGTAAAAGCCGGCGGCTTCACACAGGGCGATCAACTGGCTGTGATAGCCGCTGCCCAGGGCCTGGGGGGTGAACACGAAGTCTTCCCCGGCGAAGTCCCGCAAGTCGATCTGGCCAGCGCCAGCCTTGGGGTGGTCGGCGGGCAATGCCATCACGATCTGTTCGTTCAGCAACAGGCGCGACTCGACGTTTTGCGCCGCAATCGGCAACTTGCGCATGAAAGCAATATCCGCTTCCCCCGACACAATGGCCTTGGCCTGGCTGGCGGAGGGCATCTCCTTGATGACCAATTGCACCTTGGGGATGGTCTCGCGAAACCGGCGCAGGCTACTGAGCAGTGACGCGTAGTAGGTGATCGACACCGCAGTCACCGTCAGTTTGCCCGCAATCCCCTCGGTTACCTGGCGCGCGTGCTCGATACCCCGCTCCAATTCGTTGAGGGTGCTGTAAGCGGCATCCAGGAATACGCCACCGGCCGGGGTCAGTTTTACCCCGCGTTTGCTGCGGGTAAACAGACTGAACCCCAGCTTGCCCTCCAGGCGGTTGATGGCCTGGCTCAGCGGCGGTTGGGCCATGTGCAGGCGTATCGCCGCCTTATGAAAGTGCAGCTCTTCAGCCACGGCAATGAACTGGCGCAGCAGGCGGGTTTCGATCATGTCTTCTGTTCCTTCATTTGAACCGATCAGTGGGCCAGGCGCGGCAATGGTACCGTTTATTGGCCCGCGTCGAGCCCCAGCCTCTTGTCACTGCCCGTCCGCCCACCCCGGCTGGCGCCCGAACGCCTCGAACAGCTCAATGATGGTTGCCTTGACCTTCTGTACCGCATTGCTCTCGACCACCGTGTCATGCCAGCACAGTGAAAGATCGCGCTTGAACAGTCGATGATCGATCCTGGCCAGCTTGAGCCGCTGTTGCCCCAGCTCGGCATGGGCCGCCGCCCACGGCAGGACCGTGACACCCAACTGCGCCTTGACGGCTGAGAACAACAGGTCGGTGGAGTTGGCTTCAAACTCAACCTCGCATTTGAGGCCGGCCTCCTGCAGGGCAAACTCGACCCGATTGCGGATGGTATTCGGCGCACACGGCAGCACCAGCGGCATTTTTGCCAATGCCTCAATCGACACCGGGTCTTCGGCCAATTCAAATTCCGGCCAGGCCACCAAATACAGCGTTTCAGTTAACAGCCGCTGGAACGCCATGCCTCGGGTTTCGACCACATCAACGTTCACCGCCAGTGCCACCCGCCCCACGGTGATCAGGCGCCCCAGTTCGGCGCTGGGGGCGTCAATCAACTCCAGCTTGATGCCGGGATATCGCTGGCCAATCGCGCGCGCCAAGGGAATGGCCAGCATGCGTGCGGTACTCGAGGGCATGCCGACCGAGACTTTGCCCTGGGGGAAGTCGGCGTCCTGGCGCAGCATTTCCCGGGTGCCATCGGCTTGGCGCAGCAGCTCGATGGCGTGCCGGTAAAGGGTCTGCCCGGCCGCCGTGGCGACTACGCCGTGCACGCTGCGTTCGAGCAGCGGCATGCCCATATCCAGTTCCAGATTGCGCATCTGCTGACTGATTGCGGGCTGGGCAATATGCAGCGCTTCACTGGCGCGGGTAATGTTGCCGCACTCGATGACTTTGACGAAGTAGCGCAATTGGCGCAGGTCCATGGGTACCTCTTGAGCCATATGATTTTCCGATGAGATCAGAGGAATATCATATTTTTAGTTTATGAGATACGGCGCCTAGACTCGGACCACAACCCACTAAGCGTTCTTCACTGGAGAACCCTATGCAAGCTTTGCAAGGCGTGAAAATCGTCGACCTGAGTCGCGCACTGTCGGGGCCGTTCTGCACCATGGTGCTGGCAGATCTGGGCGCCGATGTGATCAAGATCGAGTCCGGCCCCGATGGCGACATGAGCCGTACCTGGGGGCCCTTTGACCGGGGCGTGAGCACCTACTATCTATCGTGCAACCGCAACAAGCGCGGCATGTGCATTGACCTGCGCAACCCCAAGGGGCTGGCCACCCTCCAGCAACTGATTGACGACGCCGATGTGGTCATCGAGAACTTCAAGCCCGGCACGCTGCACAGCATGGGCCTCGGTTATGAGGTGCTCAGCGCCCGCAATCCGCGACTGGTGCTGGGCAGCATCAACGCCTTTGGCGCCGATGGGCCGATGAGCAGTTGGCCGGGCTTCGACCAGATCGCCCAGGGCTACTCGGGGCTGATGAGCCTGACCGGTTTCGGCGATGGCGACCCGACGCGCACCGGCACCGCTATTGGCGACCTGACGTCGGGCATGTGGCTGGTGACAGCTGTGCTGGGCGCGCTGCTGGAGCGCGAGCGCAGCGGGCGTGGTCAGCATGTCAGCACCTCGCTGCTGGCCAGCCTGGTCGGCTTGTTGAGTGTGCATGGCCAACGTTACCTCAGCCTCGGGGATGTGCCGCGCCGCACCGGCAACGCCCATTCGGTGATTGCGCCTTATGGCGTGTTCCAGACCCTGGATGGCCCGCTCAATCTGGCGCCGATTACCTCGGCCATGTGGGGGCGCCTGTGCATACTGCTGGATTTGCCCGGGCTGCCGGACGATCCACGGTTCGCCACCAATGAAGCGCGGGTCGAACGTCGTGATGAATTACGCGATATTCTCGAAGACCGCTTGAAAACCCGCAGCAAACGCGAATGGACCGCTCTGTTTGTCGACGCAGGATTACCCGCAGGCCCGATCAATACCCTCGATGAGGTGTTCGCCGACCCACAGGTGCTGCACAGCCAACTGACTGAAACACTTACCCATCCGACCCTCGGTGCCCTGCGCCAGGTGGTGACTCCAGTGTTTGGCAGCACTGCCAGCGGTGCCAGCCGCCCACCGCCACTGCTGGGCGAACACACCGTCGAAATCCTGCGTGAAGCCGGCTTCGACAGCACATCCATCAACGCACTGCTCGACGCAAAGGTCGTGTTCCAGGACTCCGCCGACAGCCCCTGCACCCAATCAACAGGAACCGCACAATGAATCCCGCTGCTACTGCCACCGTGACCGTCCACCCAGTCGATGAGCGCATCGCGCGACTGGTCTTCAGCAACCCCGCACAACGCAATGCACTCAGCGCACAACTATTGCAGTCACTCGATGAGAGCCTGCAGACCCTGGCGGCACAACGCATCCCGGTGGTGATCCTGGGCAGCGAAGTCGGCCAATCGGTATGGAGCGCCGGCCACGACATCCGTGAGCTGCAACACGACCGCGACCCGATTGCCTACGGCAAGCCGCTGGAACGGGTCATACGTCGCATCCGTGCTTATCCCGGAGTGGTGATCGCCCTGGTGTCCGGCTCGGTGTGGGGTGGTGCGGTGGACCTGGTGATGAGCTGCGACCTGGTCGTCGCGGACCCCAGCGCCAGCTTTGCCATGACCCCGGTAAATATTGGCTTGCCGTACACCACCAGCGGCTTGCTGCGCTTTTTCAACAATTTGCCGATTCATGTGTTGAAGGAAATGTTCTTCACGGCGCAGAAGCTTGATGCGCAGCGTGCGGAACGCTTTGGCCTGGTCAACCGCCTGGTCGACAGCGATGTATTGGAAGCGACTGCGCTGGAGCTGGCGCAAGGTATTGCCAGCAAGGCGCCCCTGGCGGTTGCGGCGGTCAAGGAACAGCTGCGCATCCTTGAAGACCTGCAACCGATGCCGGTGCAGGCGATGGAACAGATTGCCGAACTGCGCCGACAAGCCTGTGAAAGCGCCGACTTTGGCGAAGGCCTGGCAGCCTTTGCCGAGCGCCGGCCGGCGGTGTTCGGCGGTCGCTAGAACACGCGTGCGGTAGCGCCACATCCCGAAAAAATAATAACAAGGGCGGTACCTGCGGGGCCGTCCGACTGCGGGGAGTCAGATTGCAATGAATAATGAGCTTCTGTCGATTCTGGTGTTGGTGGTCATCTTCGGCATCGCCAGCGTGTTGCCCATCAACATGGGCGCGCTGGCCTTTGCGGCGGCCTTTGTCGTCGGTTCGGTGATATTGGAAATGACCCCGGCGACGATCTTTGCCGGGTTTCCCAGTGACCTGTTCCTGACGCTGGTCGGGGTCACCTATCTGTTCGGCATCGCGCAGAACAACGGCACCATCGACTGGCTGATCGAGCGGGCGGTGTTGATGGTGCGTGGACGCGTCGCCTGGATCCCCTGGGTGATGTTCGTGGTGGCGGCATTGCTGACCGGTTTCGGCGCGCTGAGCCCGGCGGTGGCCGCGATCCTGGCGCCGATTGCGCTGAACTTCGCCGTGCAGTACCGCATCAACCCGGTGTTGATGGGGCTGATGGTGATTCATGGCGCCCAGGGCGGCAGTTTTTCGCCGGTGAGCATTTTCGGCGGTATCACCAATCAGATCGTGGCGTCGTCCGGGCTGCCCTATGCGCCGTTCACGTTGTTCATCACCAGCTTGCTGTTCAACCTGGGGATTGCCATGGTGGTCTTCGTCGTGTTCGGCGGTTTGCGCAGCGCGCGCCTGTCGCTGGCACCGGTCTCGTTCGGCCCCACGTTGCATGCGGCGGGTGCATCCCTGGCGATTCTTGGCCATGGCGGTACGCCGGCTTCCCCGGCCTATCACCGCACCGACCTGACCGGCGCCGGTGCGCCGCTACAGGCTGTCAGTGGCCTGGACGGGGCCAAGCTGTCGACACTGATCGGCTTGTTGGCCCTGGCGATCTCGGCGCTGGTGTTCAAGTTCAATATCGGCCTGGTGGCGATGACGGTCGCGGTGGTGTTGGCCATGTTCGCACCCACGGCGCAGAAGGCGGCCATCGACAAGGTCAGTTGGTCGACGGTGCTGCTGATCACCGGGATCATCACCTACATCGGCGTGATGCAGACCATCGGCACCATCGACTATGTCGCCCATGGCATCTCCGGGCTGGGTGAGCCGCTGCTGGTGGCGTTGCTGCTGTGTTTTACCGCCGCGATCATCTCGTCCTTTGCGTCGTCCACGGCGTTGCTGGGGGTGATCATTCCCCTGGCCGTGCCCTTCTTGAGCCAGGGCCATATCAGTGCGGTCGGCGTGGTCGCGGCCATCGCCATTTCCACCACCATCGTCGACACCAGCCCGTTCTCCACCAACGGCGCACTGGTGGTTGCCAATACACCGCCGCAGGAGCGCGAAAAAGTCTTGCGCAGCCTGCTGATCTACAGCGCAGTGATTGCCCTGGTCGGGCCATGTGTTGCCTGGCTGACCCTGGTGGTGCCGGGGCTGCTTTGACGATCAGGCACCCATCAGCGGGTTGAACAGCGGCTCCAGTGACAGCCGGGCACGGCTCTCCTGGAGCGCTGCTTGGACCGCTTCCTCACCGAATACCAGGCCCTGGAGGTAGGTGAAGTGCGGGTCGAACAGCCCGAGGGTGCCCAGTACCTGGCGCAGGTAAGGTGTCAGGAAGTCCGGTTGCCGTGCCGACGCGCCCTGATGAAAACCACCGGAACCCACCAGCACATACACCGCACGGTTGCTCAGCAGACCGGTCTTGCCCTCGGGCCCTGAGCTGAATGTGCGGTGAATACGCAGGACGTAGTCGATCCACAGCTTGAGTGCAGCGGGCAGCGTGAAATTGTGCATTGGCGTGGCAATCAGCAGGATATCGCAGCCTTCCAACTCGCGGATCAGCGTTTCGGAAACCTCGAAAGCCGGCGCGTCGAACGGCGTGGTCGTCGCCAGGCCCCGGGCGTAATCCATGCCCAGCGGTGGCAGTGGGTGTGTGCCCAGGTCGCGTTCGACCAGTTCGAGCCTCGGATGGCGCTGGCGAAGGGTGTCCACCAGTTCCAGTGCCAACTGGTTCGCATGGGAAACCTGGCCATTGGGGCTGGCGTTGATCAATAGAACACTCTTCATGCCGGACTCTCTGTGTGAAGGCGTTGGGTGAAGTGTATGCCGTGGGCCAGCAGCCCTTGGCGAAAGTAGAAACGTTGGGCCAGCGGCATATGCAGCCCGGTGTCCAGCACAAAATGCGCGCAACCGCGCTGCACGGCTTCTTCGCGCACGGCGTCCAGCAGCCGTGCGCCGAGGCCACCGCGCTGCAGGTCGGGGTGTACCACCAGGTCATCGACGTAAATGAAGCGCCCGTAGAGCAGGTTCTCCAACTCGCGGTAACCGGCCAGACCCACCACCTGCCCAGCTTCCCATGCAGCCAGTAGACGGTAGCCTTGCCCGACCTGGCGCAGCAGTTGCGCGACATAGTGGGCCGGGTTGGCGACATGGGGTCGCAGCACGTGCATCAGGTTGAAACTGGCCGCGAAGGCCTGCTGGTCCTCCAGATGCCCAAGGGTATAAGCCATGTCGGTCGTCCGTTGTAGAGAGGTAGCTGACCTTAAAGCCCCGATGACTTAAGCTACAGGGCCGAAAAGTGCATAAATGACTAGGCCATGATTCCTCCCTTTACGCTGGACCGTAGCCAGAGCGCGCCGATGTATCGCCAGCTTTACCAGCGATTTCGCGAATCCATTGCCGATGGCCGCCTGCGCCCGGGGGATCGCGTGCCTGCCGTACGCGCGTTGGCGGCGCAGTTGAACCTGGCGCGTGGCACGGTAGAAGCGGCTTACCAGTTGTTGATAGGGGAGGGTTACCTGATTGCGCGGGGCGCCGCCGGGACGATTGTCACGCCGCAACTGGCTGCCGTTGCCTCGCCCGTACTCCAGGCCCCGGTTGCTGCGCCGCAGTACTCGTCCAATCATTGCGGGGCGCTGCCGTTGGCACTGCAGATGGGGCTGCCCGCACTGGATGCATTTCCCCGCAAGCTCTGGACCCGGCTGGCCGGTCGTCAACTGCGCCAGGCCGGCCTCGAGGGGCTGGTGTACCCGGACCCGCGTGGCCATGCAGCATTGCGCACAGCCATTGCCAGCTACCTGGGGATTGCCCGAGGGATTGCCTGCCGCCCGGAACAGGTGTTCGTCTGCGCGGGCTATCGCGCGTGCCTGGACCTGATCAGCCACACGCTGATGCGCCCCGGCGATCGCTGCTGGCTGGAAGAGCCGGGCTACTTCATGGCGCGCAACACACTCCGGGAGGCCGGCGTGCAGTTGGTGCCGGTTGCCGTGGATGAGCAGGGGCTTGATGTCGCACAAGGCATCGCCCGCTGTGCGGATGCACGCTTTGCCGTGGTCACGCCGACCCACCAGAGCCCGCTGGGGGTATCACTGTCCCTGCCGCGCCGGCTGGCACTGCTGGACTGGGCCAGTCGCCAAGGCAGTTGGATCATCGAGGATGATTACGACAGCGAATACCGCTATCAGGGCCGGCCCTTGCCTGCGCTCAAGAGCCTCGATCAGCAGGGGCGGGTGCTCTATACCGGCACCTTTAGCAAGGTGTTGTTTCCGGGCCTGCGCCTGGCCTATCTGGTGGTGCCGCAGGCGCAAAGCGACGCCTTCGCCCGCCAGGCTGACCGCCTGCACAACCACTGCCCGCAGCTTCTCCAGGCGACGGTCAGCGCCTTCCTCTACGAGGGGCACTTTGCACGGCATTTGAAAAAAATGCGTACGCTCTACGCGCGCCGCCGCCAGTGGCTGGTCGATGCGCTACAGCAACAGTTCGGCGAACGGCTGTCGATCAACCTCCAGGCCGGAGGCATGCACCTGATTGCGGGCCTGAGTGAAGGGGATGATGTGGAACTCGCCCAGCGTGCCCGGGCCATTGGCCTCGCTGTCGAGCCGCTGTCGCAGTGGTACCTCGAGGCCAGGTCCAGGCACGGCCTGGTACTGGGTTTTACCAACATCGCCAGCGCCGAACAGGCTGCCGCGGTGGCGCTTCGATTGGCTCAAGTCATCACTTAGGTGGTGTGCCGGAAAAAGGCTTTTATCGCTAGGTAAAACCCTACAACTGTGTGTCTCGAAGGCACTCAAAGGACGTGCTAGCGTAGCCCTTTCATTGCCCTGGGAAGCAAACATGACCACCCGCTACGCAAAAATCGTCCTGACCCTGATGCTGGCGGCCTTCGCCGCGCTGGTGGCGTTCAACAACCTTACTGATTACGGCTCCAACTTTGCCTTCGTCAAGCATGTGTTGAGCATGGACACCACCTTTCCCGGTAATACGGCCATGTACCGGGCAATCACTACACCCTGGCTGTGGCATGGCGCCTATGGGCTGATCATCGCCGGCGAAGCCTTGACTGCCGTATTATTGGCCCGTGGGGCGCTGGCAATGTGGCGGGCCAGGCTAGGTACTGGCCGGCAGTTCGATGCCGCCAAACAGGTGGCCATTGTCGGTTTTACTGCGGGCCTGCTGGTGTGGTTTTTCGGCTTCATGGTGATTGGCGGTGAGTGGTTCCTGATGTGGCAATCCCATCAGTGGAACGGCCAGGAAGCGGCATTCAAGTTCTATATGGCGCTGCTCGGGGTGCTGATTTTTCTCAACCAGGCGGAGGCTGATCGCGACTGAAGCGCCTCATACGGTCCGCGAACGAATTTGACGAACATCCGTTCAGGGACGTGTTCGTCAAGGTGCTCGATGCTCCCGCTGGGGATAAACCCGGCCTTTGCGATCATGGCCTGGGAAGCGGTGTTGGAGGCAGGGTGCGAAACCGTCCCTATGCAGGCTGAGGATTGGGGCCTTCTGCCTTAAGCCATTTGCGCAAGCGCCCACGTGCATTGTCATAGGGGGAGGCGGTGTTGAACTGGATCATCCGCCCCATCGTCCAGTGCTCGTACCACGGGCATTCATACAGCTCGGCATTCTCGCGGCTCTGGATGCTGGACACGATCCGCTGCTTTGCGCTGTCGAGCCGCTCGAGCAATTGCTCAAAAGGGATGCCTTGGTAGTCGCGGTAGAACTTCTGTGCAAGCTGGCCCAACTGGTTCCACTTGAAGCCGGTTTCCGGGAAGTCGATGACAGTGCCGGCGGCGTCCGCGTCCAGCCACTTGAGCACCAATTCATTCCAGCCCACCAGGTAGGCGACCAGATTGGCGACGCTCATCTGCGTCCCCTTGGCATGCCCCTCCAGGCTGCATTCGTTGACCCGGGGCATGGGTACCCGCCGGATGACGCTGAGTAATTTTTCATAGGTTGCATTAATGGCATCGAGCAACTCTTGTTTGTCTTGAGGGACCGCCATAATTCACCCGCACTGTAAAACTGCATCCTGCCTCAGCGTGGGGGGCGAGATCTACACCCACTGCCCTCGATCCTGCCCCATGACCGTCTGCGTGCCCCGTGTGCCGGTCCGAGGCGCCTGTATCGGCCGGACTAGAGTCGGCCGCAGACGACTGCCTTTCTCAACGGCGTTTCGAGAGACTGCTGGTCGATGACGACCCATTGGTACTGATCAGCAGTGGGGCGATGCCGGATATGACGGGTAGACACCGGCCGCCCTGACGCTAATCCGGATTTCGCAATTTGGTCTGAACTAACGCCCCCGGAGTGTCCTCGCAAGAAGAGGAAAACCCAGGAGGAACACTGATGATCAACTATCCAAAACCCCCTTTCGCACCTCAACAGCAACCTGTGCCGGGTGATCAACGCCGAATGGATCCCCAGCCCGATTGCGGTGAACAAACCTATAAAGGCTCAGGCCGGCTTGCCAACAAAATCGCCTTGATCACCGGGGCTGACAGCGGCATCGGGCGCGCCGTGGCCATCGCTTTTGCCCGGGAAGGCGCTGACGTAGCGGTGTCATACCTGGACGAACACGAGGACGCAAAAGAGACTGCGCGCTGGGTCGAGGCGGCCGGGCGCCAATGCCTGCTGCTGCCGGGAGATCTGAGGAACCTGGCGCAGTGTGCGGCCATCGTGAATGACACGGTGGAGACGTTCGGGCGCATCGACATCCTGGTCAACAATGCTGCGTTCCAGATGTCCCACGAAACCCTTGAAGAAATCAGCGATGAAGAATGGGTAATGACATTCGATGTCAACGTGACAGCGATGTTTCGCATCTGCAAGGCCGCGCTGCCCCACATGGCCGAGGGCAGTTCCATCATCAACACCAGCTCGGTCAACTCCGACACCCCCAACCCGACGCTGTTACCTTACGCGGCCACCAAAGGCGCCATCGCGAACTTCACCGCCGGGCTGGCGCAGTTGCTGGGTAAGCGCGGTATCCGCGTCAACAGCGTTGCACCGGGGCCAATCTGGACGCCCTTGATCGTATCGACTATGTCGCAGGAGGCGGTGAAGCATTTCGGTGCCAATACGCCCCTCGGTCGGCCAGGCCAACCGGTCGAGGTGGCGCCGATTTACGTACTGCTGGCGTCGGACGAGGGCAGTTACATCTCCGGTGAACGTTATGGCGTGACCGGCGGCAAGCCGATTCTCTGACGCGCCCCTGGTGCTGAACGAAGCGGCGCAGGTCACTGATCCGCCGCGACTTTCAAGGCCTCGGCGCACCCCCAATTCACCGCCGAATTGTGGGTGTGTATCGCCACCTCCGAGCCGGGGATCGGTCACTATCCGGGCATTCTCGCCAAGGCGATTACCCCTCCGGCGGCAGGTGGGATGATTGCCGGGATACCACCATTTCCTCGAGGATCTCCCGGACAAGCCTATTGATTCCCGACTCGGCGTGATACTGGGCACGATTGATGCTCGCGATGGTGAATTGATTGGCATCTGGCGCTAAAACAGTCACTGAGAGGCTGCCGTCCGGGTTGATCAGGCAGGTGACGACACAGTTGGGTAGGCGACTGGAAAGAGCACTTTCGATCTCTGTTTTGGTGAGCGTTTCCATGAGTTCACTGTGTAAGAAGGAGCGGCAGGGCAAGGCTAGCTCAAAAAGACGCTGCGTAAATACTGGCAGGGTAATGGCAGTGCCTGATGGCGCCACGGTGCGGATTTGTGTGGCGCGATAGTGGACGTTTCGTTGTGCCTCGCCCGGGAGTAAAACAGCGGCCAGGCGCTTCGTGGCTCTAGCTGGACTCATCGAAGTTTGACGTTCTCGCGGCCTGGCTTTGCTGGTGTTTTTCAAACGCCTGCGCCAGAAAGTCGATCAAGGTGCGCACCGACGGTAACAGCCCGCGCCTTGAAGGGAAGACAGCGCTGATCACACCTTCGGTGGGTTGCCAGTCGGGGAGCAGGCTGACCAGGCGGCCGTCGTCTATCTCATCCTTGACCACGGCCAGCGGCAGGTTGGCGATGCCCACGCCCAGCAGTACCGCGCTTTTCAGGGTCGGCATGTCGTCACTGACCAGCCGTGGGGTGTGGCAGATCTCAGCCCTCATGCCTTCTGGCCCGGTCAGCCCCCAGGTGTATTGCAACAGCGGGCTGCCCCAGTTGATGGTCGGCAGCCCGGATAAATCCGCAGGGAGTAGGGGCAGTGGATGCGCCTGCAAAAACGCCGGGCTCGCTACCAACACCTGGGGGCTCCTGGCGAGCAGTTTCATCACCAGGTCGCTGCTTTCCAGGGGCGGGAAGCACAGGTTCAGCGCAATGTCATAGCCCTCGCTGATCACATCGACCTTGCGGTTGAAACTCTTCACATTGAGTTCAACGCTGGGGCACTGCGCCATGAACTGGCCCAGCATCGGCGCTACCCAGTAATTGAGCAGCGCGGTGGTGCAACTCAGGCGAATCACTCCGCGCGGCTCGGCTTTGTTGAAGGCGATCAGCTCCTCGGCGGACTCTGCCTCGGCGGTCATTGCCACGCAGTGGCGGTAGTAGGCCTGGCCAATATCAGTGACCTGGAACTGACGGGTGGAGCGTTGTATCAGGCGTGCCCCCAGCCGCGCTTCCAGCTGGCTGACCCGGCGGCTCAAGGTCGACTTGGGCATGTTCAGCGCCCGACCGGCCGCTGCGAAACCACCATGCTCAACCACCTTGGCGTAGAGGAAGAGCTCATTCAGGTCGAACATGGGTATCGTTCCATTTTTGAGATGGTGAAGTTTAATTCAACCACTACCGAGCACCTAGTGTGATGACTAAAGTGGGACCCTGGTTTTTTCCTACAACCATCAGCGGGGCACGCGAGGACGGTCAATAGGCGGGTTTTGTCAGTGAAAGTGGTTCAGTGACGACGAGCTAGACTCCCAGCGCCATAAACACCGTTGACTCTTTCCGGTGCGGCCCATTTCGGGAAACACCTTTTTACCAGGAGCATCATGATGTCTAAACCCTACGTTCGCCTGGACAAAGACAACGCAGCTGTCCTGCTGGTTGACCATCAGGCTGGCTTGCTGTCACTGGTCCGCGATATCGAGCCCGACAAGTTCAAGAACAACGTACTGGCCCTGGCTGACCTGGCCAAGTACTTCAAGCTGCCGACCATCCTCACCACCAGTTTCGAAACCGGCCCCAACGGCCCGCTGGTGCCCGAGCTCAAGGCGCTGTTCCCGGACGCGCCGTACATTGCCCGCCCTGGCCAGATCAACGCCTGGGACAACGAAGACTTCGTCAAGGCCATCAAGGCTACCGGCAAGAAGCAACTGATCATCGCTGGCGTGGTGACCGAGGTGTGCGTGGCGTTCCCGGCGCTGTCGGCCCTGGCCGAAGGCTATGACGTGTTTGTGGTGACCGATGCCTCCGGCACTTTCAACGAACTGACCCAGCAATCGGCCTGGGCCCGCATGACCGCCAACGGCGCGCAACTGATGACCTGGTTTGGCCTGGCCTGCGAGCTGCACCGCGACTGGCGCAACGATATCGAAGGCCTGGGGACCTTGTTCTCCAACCACATCCCGGACTATCGCAACCTGTTCACCAGCTACAACGCGTTGACCGAGGGCAAGTAAGCCCCAGCCCCCACCTCCTGCAGGAGCCGGCTTGCCGGCGAAAATCGTCAACGATAATGCGGGCAACCTGCAGAAACGCAGCCAGTTTGCGTTTTTCGCTGGCAAGCCAGCTCCTACAAAAAGCCGGGGCTCATCTGACCCTGTAGGAGCCGGCTTACCGGCGAAAACCGTCGACGATGACGCCGGGTGTCAGGTCTCTTATTTCACCGCAGGTTGGCCCACCGGTATACGTCGCTCTTCACTCGTCAGCAGGCGGATCAGGGGCGAGGCGATAAAGGTACTGATGATGGCCATGATCACCAGCATGGTGAAGTACTCCTTGGGCAGCACGCCCAGGTCATAGCCCACGTTGAGCACCACCAGTTCCATCAGCGCCCGGGTGTTCATGCACACGCCGATCAGCGCGCTGTTGCGCGGTGTCTCGCCCAGCCAGCGGCTGGCGCCGTAAGCCCCGAAGAATTTGCTGGCGAACGCCACCAGGCACACCAGAAAGCAATTGAGCAGCGCCGTGTCGCCGTTGAGCGAGCCGATGTCGGTGCGCAGGCCGGTGTAGGCAAAGAACACCGGCAGGAAAAACGCATTGACCAGACCACTGACCTTGGCATTCCACTGTGTGACAAAGGGCCGGTGGGTGTGCAGGGCGACGCCGATGATAAAACCGCCAATGATCGAAAATACGCCGATCAGGTTGGTAATCACTGCACTGCCAAACAGCACGATCAGCATCAGGGAAATACCCTGGGCCGACAGCGGCTTGCGCTCCAGGTCGCCGATGATCCAGCGCAGCACCAAGGGCCGCACCACCCACAGCACCAACACGATAAACACCGCCAGCGCGAGGATCCTGCCCAGGGAGGCCCACACACTGAAATTGGACGCGATGATCGACGTTACCCCACCGAGGATCAGCCAGCCGCACACATCATCGATGGCCGCCGCGCCAATCGTCAGGGTGGCCACGCGGGAGCGGGACAGCCCCAGTTCCATGAAGATCCGCCCAAGGATCGGCAAGGCGGTGATCGACAACGCCGTGGCAAAAAACAGTTGGAAGGCCAGCAGTGGCGGCTTGTCGCCGACGATCTGTTGCCAGAAATACTCGGCCACCAGGAAGCCACTGGCAAATGGCACCAGCAGTCCACCCAGGCTGATCGCCATGATCGAGCGTTTACGCCCCTTGAGGTGGGCGCCGAATTCAAATTCCAGGCCCACCTGGAACATCAACAGAATCAGGCCGACCTGGGCCGTGGCGACAAAGGCGGTGGAGGTTTGCGGCACAAAGATACTGCTGAGCAGTTCCGGGAAAAAATACCCCAGCAGGCTCGGGCCCAGGACCAGCCCGGCGAGAATTTCCCCAGCCACCGGGGTTTGCCCCAGGCAGCGGGTGCTGAGCCAGGAGATCAGGCGGCTGGCGCTGAAAATCACGATCAGTTGGATCAGGAACAACAGGGTCAAATGCTCGGCCTGGGAGCCCACGGCCGATTGCCCGCCCGCAGGCGCAGGGGCTTGTAGCGTGATAGCGCTGGTGTTGGTTTGCATGGGGATGTCCTAGTACTTGAGGTGTCAGAGCGGGGGCTTGCGCCAGCCGCCGAATTCCATTTCCAGAAAGCGCGCGGCTTCCAGTAACAACGCGTCCTGGCCCAGCCCGGCCACCAGTTGCACGGCCACCGGGCAGCCCTGGTCGAGGCGCCCCATAGGCACGCAAAGGGCCGGAAAACCGAGGACATTGAACAGTGCGCAATAGCCGATATCGAACGGGCGCTTCAGGGCGCTGCCATGGGCCGGCGCCACGCCCGGGGTGGCCGGCAACACCAGAATGCTCTGGCCGTCGAACAGCCCGGCCAGGGCCTGCTGCAAGTGATCGCGCTGCTTCAGGAACCGCGCGAGCCCCGGGTTGCCCAGCCGATCGCCGCAGCTGTCCATCAAGCTGGCAAGCAGTGGCCCCCGGGAGAACTGCGGCCTGCCAGCCAGGGCTGCATACAACGCCCGTGGATAATTCAGTGGCTGCCCATCCCCGAGGTAGTCGGCCAGGTGAATACGGGTCTCGCACTTGAGGACGGCCAGCCAGATAAAAAACGCGTTGGTTAAACAGCTTTCACTCCAGGCTTGCACCTCCACACCTTGGTCCGCATAACGCTGGCCGGTCTCGATCACCGCAGCAGTCACGGCGGGCGAGAGTGGCGTGCCCCATTTGACAGGGGCCGGCAGGCAGATGAATACGCGCTTGAGCGGTGTCGCCTGGGGCGGTTGCTGGTAGCCGGAGTGGATATTGCGGTCGATCCCGTCGCTGCCGGCGATGACCTCCAGCACTACGCCCAGGTCCTCTGCGTACCGGCACAGGGGGCCCGCTGCAAAGTGGCCGGCAACGGCTTGGGACACCGGCAATGACCACCGCTGGTCATCCAGCGGCAGGTGCCCACTCAGCGGCACCAGCCCCCGTGACGGCTTCAAACCAAAAATCCCATTGAACGCCGCCGGGATGCGGATCGAGCCGCCGCCGTCGGTGCCCAGGGCAAAGGGCACGCATCCGCTGGCGACCATCACTGAGTCACCGCCGCTGCTGCCACCGGCGGTGCGTGAGGTGTCGTAGGGGTTGAGTGTGCGGCCATACACCAGGTTGTCCGTTTCGGGCCACAACGCCATCTCTGCCTGATTGCCCAGAGCCAGGGGGATGGCGCCGGCCGCCAGCAGCCGCGTGGCCACCGTGGCGGTGCTGCGGGCGCGGGTATTGCTGCGCAGGCGTGAGCCGCAGGTCTTGGGGGCCCCCGCAAGGCCCAGGCCTTCCTTCATGGAGAAGGGCACGCCGTGCAAGCGTCCCAGTGGCCGCCCCTTGAGCACATCCTCTTCGGCCCGGCGGGCAGCGTCGCGGGCAGCCTCGAACAGGTCGACCGCCATCGCATTGCACAGTGGCTGGACCTGCTCCAGGCGCGCAATGCATTGCTCGATCAGTTCCACCGGCGATATCTGCTTGCCGCGAATCAACCACGCCAGTTGCACGGCACTCAGGTCCAGCAGGTCAGTGCGGACCTGCGCCATGCCGTTCATCCGCGACGTACCAGGTCGAGGAAGCCACCTTCCTTGCCAAACGGCGACTTCAGCAGCTCCGGCGACTCGCCATATTTGTAGAACAGTGAAGGGCGCAGGCGCAGGACCGCAGCCCGTGCCAGGTCCTGCACGGCGCCACCGCCATGGCGCAGCAACAACTTGAAGTGGCGTGCGGACAGCGACCACTTGACCATTTTCATCAGCCGCACCCGCAGCAGCGCCGAGCGCAGGTAATAGTTGGAGGCGTAGATCGGCCGTGCGCGGTTCTCCGCCCTGTACAGGTCGAAGTTGATGGTGCGTGAGTAGAGGTTGGGCATCATCTCCGGGCTCAAGCCCGGGTTCGAGCGACGGATCTCTTGCAGCAGGCAGGCAAACGGCAGGGGCGAGGGTTGCATCTCGCGGGTGTAGCGCGGCAGCAGGTCGGCAAATTGCTGGGCCTGATGACCATCGAGAAAATCCCCGGTCATGTACATCGGCAACACCACGTGGAAGTACGCCATGTTGGCGAACAGCAGGGTCCAGCCCATCATGAACGGGTCGTCCATCACCTCGTACCACTTGCTCCAGGTGTCCTGCAGGGCCAGTTGCGCCTGGATGTGCGACTCCAGGCAATTGACGTAGGCGGGTGTCAGGCTGCCGTGGATATCCTTCTCGATCATCGCAGCGACTTGCGGGATCTGCTGCGCCACATAGGCCAGCCCGGCGCTGTTGGCCGGGTCGAAGGTAAAGGCTGCGTCGCCCAGCAGGAACCAACCTTCGGTCGAGTAGTATTGCCGCGCCTCGTACATGTAGTTGTGCATGGCCTGGGTATCGACCAGTTGGCCCGACTCGATCAACTCGGTAATCACCGGATGGTCGGCCATGACCTTTTCCTTGAAGGCCTCCAGGGTGCCGATTTTCTGCTCGATCATGTCCGGCCGGTAGGTGATGCCGATGCTGATCATCTCGTTGCCGTCGTCGCTGCGCATCGGGATCATCCAGATCCAGTAGCCCTTGCCATAAAAATGATGGGTCACGTAGTACGGGTCGTAGCAGTGATGCTTGTCCTTGTGCGCGGTGATGCTGGACAAGATGCTGCGGTCGAAGTCCTTGAGCCTGAGCCAGAAGGTACTGCGCTGGTACGTCGCTTCTTTGTGCAGCTTGAGCTTTTTCGCCATGAAGCGATTGCGGCCGGTGGCGTCCACCACCCAATCGGCGGTCAGTTGCTGTTGCTCATCGGCGGCACTGCGCAGGGTCAGCAGGTGGGTGGCGTGCTCACCGGCATTGAGGTCGACGGCAGTGACATCGGCCTCAATCATTTGTACCTGCTGATCACCGACAATCTGGCGCAGGTCCTTGTCGAAACTGAAACGGTTGAGATTGTAGGCCGGCATGCGGATCACGCCCGGAGCCTCGTGCACCACGTAGTTGCGGCACTCGGGGTTGTTGCGCAGCTTCAGGTAATAGGTCAGGCCGTACTTGTGGTAGTGCTTTTCTTCCAGCAGGCGCCCCAGCCCCAGGCCCTTGAAGAAGTGGGTAGTCAACTCGACTGTGGACTCGCCGACGATCGGGCGCTTGCGGTCCGGACGCCCGATCAGGATGACTTCGACACCCGGTAACCTTTTTTTGAAGTACAGCGCGGCCAGGTGACCGGCTACACCGGCCCCCATGATTGCGATTCGTTTCATGTCGTCAGTCCCTGAACAAGTGGGTTCGCCAAAGGCGTGGGTACCTTCGGCGAGGGTTGCCGGTTATACGCGGCTGGCGGCCGTGATCAATGCCTGTGGCTCTACCCGTTGCGAGTAGTCCACGTTGACGAAGGCGGCGCGGATCAGCCCGTCCTGGCCGATCACAAAGGCGCTGGCCAGGGGCAAGGTCAGGGCGTCGGAGCCGTTGAATAGCTTGAGGTCGGCACCCAGGGAGCGGTAGACCTCATCCAGCTCGTCTTCGAGCTTGAACACGATGCCGTACTGGCGCGCCAGCTGGTTATCGGTATCGCTGAGCAACAGGTATTTGATGCCGAGGGCTTCGCGGGTCTTGCGCGTGAACTCCGGCGTTTGTGCCGACACGGCCACCAGGGTGGCGCCCGAGGCGGCAAGGTCCCCGACCATCTGCTGGTAGGCGGTCAATGCCTGGCCGCAGAAGGGGCACCACAGGCCACGGTAGAACACCAGCACCAATGGGCCTTTATCCAGCAACTGGCGTAGGTCCACATCCTGCTCGTCAGCATCCTTGAGCACCGCCAGGGGCGCCTTGTCGTTGACCTTCAGAGCCTTGTCGCCCAAATGGCTGTCGAGCAGCGTTTGTAGCGATGCCTGGAACTTGTGCAGGACCTCGGCAGGCAGCTGGGCCATCTGGTCCTTGACGGTTTGTAGCTTTTCTTTGAGCGACATTTGTGACTCCTGTTCACATCTATTGAGAAAGGCTGCGGGTAGCCCGGGTAAAAATCCTGGTGGCGGCTTTGCCGCTGGGTGGGTAGCGCTCGAACAAATGCTGCACCCAATCCGGCCGGGTCTTGCTGGCGTCGTTGATCCAGTTGGCGACCGAGTCCTGGGCGTATTTGTCGGTTTCATCGAGCATGGCAATCAGCAAGGGTTCGGCCATCTGCGGCTCGGCTTTGAGCGGGGCGATGTGCTCGCACCAGACCCCACGCGGGCGCAGGATTTCAACGCAGAAACGGCGGATCAGCGGGTCATCGCTGCGGGCATGGCGGCGTAGCATCTCCAGTGCGCCCGTCAGGTCCCGGGCCAGCAACGGTCGCAAGGCAATCCAGGCCCATTCGCGCACGCCGAAATGCGGGTCGGTGGCGAATCGGAACTGGCTCAGCAAAGCCTGCTCCGGTTCGCTGTTGCGTTGGCAGTAGGCGTTGGCAAAGGCCGCCCAACTGCGCACGGTGTCCGACGGATGCTCCAGCAGCAGGCCCCAGGTCTGCTCGCGCAGGGGCAGGGCGGCGCTCTCCAGCCACTGCCCCAGCGCAAGGCCCAGGGCGGCGACTTTCTTGGAAATGCCCAGGGCCTGGCCGGCCTGGGCTGCGCTGTAAAGTGTTCGCGCCAGAGACGGCTCCAACTGCGCGCCAAGGGCCGCTGCCAGCGCTACCTGGTCAACGGCCAGACACTCGCCCAGATTGCGGGTGGCCAGGCGGCCCTGGTCAATCAGGTCCTTGCGTTCCTCACTCATCTCGATACCACCTACGCGGTCATGGCCTGGTCAGGCGTTGGGTTTGTGGCGCAGTAACGCCCTGGTGAAAGCAGGTTGCCCGGATCCAATGCGGCCTTGATCCGCGCCCCGAGCTGCCAGGCGGGCCCCTGAGCGTCGGTCAGCAGGTGCATGAAGCTGGCGGGCACGCGATACGGCAATACGCCCTGTGCCTTGCCTTGGGCGAACAGTTGGCGATAGCACTCATGGGCCCGGGTTGACGCCTGGGCGTCCGCACGATCGAACAGCAGCGGTACGGTGCAGTCGATGGCACGACTCGACAGGCTGGTCAGCGTCACCGGGCAAGGCATTTGCTGCTGGCGGCACCGACGCTCCATGGCGCGCACAAAATCGGCGACCTCCTGGATTTTCAGCGGCAGGATCGGTGCGTACCAGATCAGCCCGCAGTTATCCCGCGCCGGGTTCAGGGGCGCATCGGGCAGCGGCTTGGCGCCGGCAGTGTAGGCCAACGGCAGGGCCACTTCGCTGGGCTGGCCTTCCATCAGGTCGATGCCTTGCAGCATCTTGCCCAGGGTCCGCTGCCAGCGCCGGGACCAGCCGCCGGGCAGATGGCCTAGCAAGCGTCGAGCGGTGGTCAACTGACCACGGCTCTTGAACATCGATTTGCTGGCGAAAGCCTCAAGTTCACGGTTGATCATGTGTTTGAGCGGGGCGTACTGGGCTTTCTGGCAATAGATCGAACCGACGCCCATCCACGCCGGCAGGCCCAGGGCATCGGCGGCGGCCCGTTGCTCCTCTTCACTCATGCCCACCACCTGGGTGTCTTCGCTGGCCATGGTCAATAGCCGTGTGCGGTTCATCAGGTTGATACCACCAATCTGCCCGGGGGCCAGGTCCAGCATGCGCTTGATCCCTGCCAACGCGGCTTCCAGCCCTTGCTCTTCATCCACCCAGAAATAAAACGGCTGGATAACCTCGGGCTTGCGCACCAGGGCAATCGACATTTGCGTCACCACGCCCAGCCCGCTCTGGCTGAACAGCCCGTCCAGGTACGGTCCCACACCCCATTTGAAGCAGGGCGCCGTGACCCCCAGGGCCATTGGCGAGCGGTACAGCGTGCCGTCTGCCAGCACCGCTTCGATGCCTAGTACCGCCTGAAAGTGATCGGTATGGGGGGTGATGCCAAAACCGCGCTCCAGTGCATTGCCCAGCACGCTGCAGGTCGGGCCCGCGCCGGTGACGGGTGTCAGCCAGGGCAAGTTGTGCTCCTGTAGATAACGGGCGAGATCGCCCTGGGTCACCCCTGGCTCCAGGGTCACCACCGACAGCTCCTCATCGAACCCCAGAACCCGGTCCATCCCGGACAAATCCATCAGCACACAGCGGGCGTCGCTGGTCGAGGCGCTGCCATAACCCCAGTTGTGCCCGGTGCTGATCGGATGCACGGCAACCCCATGACGCTGTGCGATCACCATACATGCCGAGACTTGCTCGGTTGAGCGTGGCGCAATCACCACCCTGGCATACGCGGGGGAACACATGGTGTCTTGCCCGAAACGCTCGATGCTTGCCGGGTCGACGCGCACACCCGCGTCACCGAGAACCTCGCGCCATTGTTGCTGGGCAAATGTCAGGTGGGCGGATTCAAAAGGCACTGGCCAGGCCTCCCAGGCGCAGGAACAGGCGCAACTGGTTCACATCCGCCTGGCGACTGGCGGGTAGCGCAGTGTAGCGGCGGCGGAACTCGGGTTTCATTACCTTCACGCAGCGTCGCTTGGGCGTGCGAATCACCATCATCAACGGGCTGAACGCGGTGCTATAGACCTTGGCACACGGGCCCAGGTAACTGGCGGCCAGGGTCTGGAACTCTTCCAGCGAGAAAGCCGCGAGCAGCGAGTTTCGATAGTCCAACAGGGTTTCCGCGTCCGCGCCGTCGCTGGCGCGCTGGACAAAGTAGTCGACGGACTCGATGGTTTTCAGGCGCCCGAAGTCATTCAGGTAAATCGCCCGGTCATTGCGCAGTACCCGGGAGATATTGCGAAAAGTACCTTCCAACTGGCCAAGGTTTTCCAGGTGATGCAGGGCCATCGACGAGATCACTACATCCACGCTGCGGTCAGCGATCATGCTGAGCCGAGTCATGTCATCTTCAACCAGTTGCACGTTGTCGATGCCTTGCTGATGACACGCTTCACGCGCCACTTCCAGCATGTTCTGCGACAGGTCCATGCCAATGAATTCGGCCCGTGGGTTGAGCCGTGCGACTTGCAGCAACAGGGCCGCCGGGCCGCAGCCGATGTCCAGCACCACGTCGCCGGGCTTGATCAGCGCGCACATCTGCGCACAGTGATAAAGGTGGGTGCCGGACAAGGCCTGGCCCTGGGCCGCACTGTCGGCATAGGACGCCACACTCTGTTGTGCTTCCATGACCAAGGCCGGTTCGGGTATGCGCTCGAACGGTTGCTTGATCGTTATTTCCCTGAATATCGCGCGCAGCAATCCGCTGTCCATACTGCTTCCTCCATGAAATGACGTTTGAACGTGCTTACGCCAGGGCCAGTGCTCGCTGGACCCGTGGCGACAGGTTTCGGCCATGCACGCCACAGCGCGCCATATGCGTCAGCACTTCTTGCGCGTCCCAGCGGCGTACGCTGCCGGTAGCGGGCAGGCGGATATGGGCGTAGTCACTGCGGCAGAAAAAATCGAAGAAGTGCGTGCGCTGGCCTTCGACGGAAAACCTCAGGGTGGGGCGCTGATAAGCCTGCTGAAAAATCGCCGGCGCGTTGCCCAGATCCAGACACAAGGGCAGCGACAGGGCGTTGTTTAGCTTGGTGTAGGGCTGCACCCGGCCCATGGGGGAGAAGAACAATACATTGCGATAAAACGCCCCCGCCCGCGGATGCACGGCGATCAGCAAGCGCTGTACCCCGCGAAAATGCATGGCCCAGCGAAACATCGCATTGTAGAGCATCAAGGGCACCCCTTTGCCTCGGTAACCTGCAGCCACCGCCAGGGTGCCGACCTCTGCCAGCCGGCCGCCGGCCAGGCGCTGCATGACGACCTCGTTGCCATGGACTTCTTCCAGGGGCAAACCGAGCATGGAATCCTCGATCAACGAGACGGTGCCGACGATCTGTTGATCCTTGATCGCCACAAAGGTGGTGGTGCCCGGCAACAGGTGGAACGCCGAAAAGCGCATTCCGGCCCGGCACACTGTGGAGATACCGCGCCGTGCATAGCTGTCGTTGACCAGGCGCAAGGCCTCTTCCAGTTCGAACAGACTTTGCACCGGGCGAAACTCAAAGCCTTCGATGGCCAGGGAATGGCGGGCGATACGCTTGATAAACAAGCGCCGGTAAAGCGTGGGTGGGATGTAGCGTTCCAGGGAAACCATGCTGTGGCGGATGACATCGACGCCACTGTGGATCCGTGGCTTCCTGCCGAAATTGGTCATCACTCGCTGACTGTGCAGCATCAAACACCTCCTTGTGTGACTACCGCGATTGAAGCAATTGAAACCCGGGCCTAATGCTCATCCGGCAGTTGCTGGGACAGTGCGTGGCTGGCCGAGATGCAATAAATCGACTCGGACAATGCCTGGCGCTGCTCAATGCTCAAGCCCTGGATGATGCCGCTGATCCAATCCGTGTGTTCGGCAAACACCTCATCGACCACGCGTTTACCGTCGGTGGTCAGGCTGATAATCAGCTTGCGTCGGTCGGTCGGGTCGGTTTTGCGCTTGATAAACCCGTCGCCCTGCAAGCCATCGAGCAAGCCGGTAACGGTGCCGGTGGTAATTGAAAGGCGGGTCGCCAACTCCAGCGGCGACAGCTTCCCGCCGGCACTCTTGAGGGTGAGCATGATGACGAAGCGGCCCTCCGACAGGTTGTAGCGAGCCAGGCGGATGGCACACACACGATTGATCGCGGCCGCGGCCGACAGCAGCTCGAAGCACAGCTTGACACTGTCCCTGACCTCGGCTGGCACCCCATCAAGCTCGCGCAGCATGATGTGGTGTTTGTTCTCTAAAATATTCATAAGGCGCAGTTTATCTTGGCGCCTTACTAAGTCAACATTTTGTTTATCGTGCGCGGTGCGTCATTGTCTGCGGGCCCTGGGCCACGCCGCAATTAGCCCGCCGTATCCGCCGCCGGTACGTCTGTGCGCGGCTTGCTCACCGACCGACTGGCCAGCAGCCCCAGCTCAAACAGAATCCACATCGGCACCGCCAGCATGGTCTGCGAAAACACATCCGGCGGGGTCAGTAGCATGCCCACCACAAAGCAGCCGACGATCACATACGGCCGGCTCTTTTGCAGGGTCTGCACATCGGTGATACCGGCCCAGATCACCAGGAAGGTGGCCACCGGAATTTCAAACGCCAGGCCGAACGCCAGCAACAGCGCGAGGATGAAATCCAGGTACAGGGCGATATCAGTCATCATCGCCACGCCGTCCGGGGTCACGCTGGTAAAGAAGCCGAACATCATCGGGAACACCAGGAAAAACGCGAACGCCATGCCCAGGTAAAACAGCACCACGCTGGCGGCCAGCAACCAGGCGGCGGTGCGGCGTTCCTGGCGATACACCGCCGGTGCGATCATGCCCCAGGCCTGGTGCAGCAACAGCGGCATGCTGATAAACAGGGCAATCATCATGGTCAGCTTGAGCGGCGCCAGGAAGGGTGACGTCACCCCGGTGGCGATCATGGTTGCGCCGCTGGGCAAGAAATCGCGCAACGGTTGCGAGACGAAGCTGTAGAGCTGCTGGGCAAAGGGGAACAGCGCGCAAAACACCAGGAGGATCGCCAGGACGCAGCGCACCAGGCGCGAGCGCAACCGGGTCAGGTGGCCGGTCACCGACAGGCGCGGAGCAGGCAAGGGCAGGTCGCTCATGGGGCAGGTGGTCCTTTGGGCGTGGCGGTTTCTGGCAGCGGGGCGTCCAGGCGGATGCCGTCGCGCAGTTGCTGCTCCAGTTGCCGCAAGGGTTGCTGGTCGATGCTCTGCAACAGGTGTTCGTGGTCCAGTTCCTGGGTGACCTGGGCCTTGAGCGTATTCATCGCCCGCTTGGCCCGGCCCAGCCACAGCCCGGCATTGCGCGCGGCAATCGGCAGGCGCTCGGGGCCCAGCACCAGCAGCGCCACCAGGCCCACCAGCAGCAGTTCGCTAAAACCGATATCGAACATCAGAGTTTGCTGTCGGCAGGTCGCTGAGGTTCTGCTTGCACCTCAAGGCTGGTTTTTTCTGCCGCTTGGGCGCCGGGTTCGTTGCCCATGGAGGAGCGAAAGCCCTTGATGGCCTCACCCACATCACTGCCCAGGCCCTTGAGGCGCCGGGTGCCGAACAGCATCACCACGATCAGTAGCACGATGACCAGTTGCCAAATCCCTATACCGCCCATAACGCCACTCCAAGCCATTGATTTGAAATATGAAGGCGCAGTTTGCCGAGGCTTTATGACGGCGCGGTGACGGTTTAGCGGGAATTGTGTGAGTCTGCCACTTGGTTGAAACATCCACTGTGTTGACTGTCGCCAGGATCTGCATAAAAGGTGGCGTGGCAATGGACAAGAAACGGCAGCAGGGGGCGGCGTTATTGATGGTGCTGGTGGCCCTGGCGATGCTGGCGGGGGGCATGGCCTGGATGGTCGAGCAGGGGCGCCAGCAGGTCGACAGCGTGCGTCTGGTGCAACAGCGGGTGCAGGCCCGCGCGATCGAACGGGCGGCGCTGGCCTTTACCGAACAGGCCCTGCAAGACCCGCTGTGGCGCGCCAGCCCGTTGTTCTGGCAGGCCATGCGCGGGCAGCCGTTGGCTTATGACTTCAAGGGGGGCAAGGCGAGCATCCAGATTCGCGACCTGCACACCTGCTTCAACGTCAACGCGCTGATCGGCCCCGAAGCCGAACGTGCCCAGCGCCAGTTGGTGCATCTGCTGGGGGCGGACATGGCCGCCGAACGCCTGGCCCAGACTCTGGCCGACTGGCTCGACGCCGACCAGCAGACCCGCCTGCAAGGTGCCGAAAGCAACGAATACTTGCGCCAGTCGCCACCGCGCCTGGCGGCCAATCAACGCATGCGCGATATCAGCGAGCTGAACCTGCTGGCGGTGCCCGACGCGCTGCGGGCGTTGCGTTACCCGCAGTTATGCAGCCTGGACGAGACGGCGGGCTGGCGCCTGAATGCCAATGCGTTGAACCTGGAAATGCTGCCGCTGCTGGATGCGTTGTACGAGGGCGAGGTGTCGCGTTCGGTGCTGACCCGCTTGGTCAGCGCGCGGCCGGCGGGGGGCTATCGCGATGCGGGCGAACTGCGCCAGGCCCTGGGGGCGATGGACGACGCGATGTTCGAGCGCTTGAGCGAAGGTCTGCAGCTCAACGGTGACCACTTTCTACTGCTCCTGGACATAGACCTGGATGGCCAGCGCTTTCGCAGCCAGTACCGTGTCGAGGCCCAGGGGGTCGTGAAGTGGCATGCGCGGGTGCCGGCGCAGGGCATGCTGCTGCGCTCACGCGAGCCTTTGCCGTTATAGCGCGTATGGGAGCGGATTTGTGTGGGAGCGGGCTTGCCCGCGATGACGGTGTATCAGTCGATAAATCTATTGGCTGACCTGCCGCCATCGCAGGCAAGCCAGCTCCCACATTTGATTTGTGGTGGTGCCAACATTCTCTGCCCCGCGCAGATCCCCTGTGGGAGCGGGCTTGCTCGCGAAAGCGGCAGTCCAGTCACTGTTTCTGGCGGCTGATCCACCGCCATCGCAGGCAAGCCCCCACATTTGCTGTGCAGTGTGGCGCAAACCCGAGATCCCACCTGTTGATTTTGAGATCACCACAAAGCAAATGTGGGAGCTGTCGAGCCCCGGCGAGGCTGCGATAGCGGTAGATCAGCCAACATCCATGCTGGTAATGACCTCGTCATCGCAGCCTCGCCGGAGCTCGACAGCTCCCACAAGGATCGTGATGCAGGAGCCGGGCCGGCTCCTGCCGCTGGATCAGATCGCCAATTCACCCCCGTCAGCACGCTGGATCACAACCGTGGAGGCGCGAGGGCGGACTGTGCCGACCGTGACGTCGGTAGCCACACCGGTGGACGGCCAGTTGTCCGGGTGTTGGATGTTGACGAACACCGTCTTGTTATCGGGTGTGAAGGTCACCCCCGTCACTTCAGAACCGTTAGGCCCGACGAAGAAGCGGCGCAAGTCGGCCTGATTCTGCGCATTGACCGGCACTTGCTTGCCCTGGGCATCGACCATATTGGTCGGGATCACCACCAGCATCTGGTCGTTGGTGTAGTCGGTCAGGGTTTTTTCGCCGTTGTCGGTCTGGATCCACATTACGCCACGGCTGTCGAAGGTCATGCCATCCGGGCTGGCGAACTGGTTCAGCGTGGTCAGGCCTGAGCGGTTGATGTCCGGGGCGCCAGCGGCGTTGGCGCCAAACACAAAGATGTCCCAGGTGAAGGACACCTGGTTGTCCGCGTCATGCCAGCGAATGATGTGCCCGTGCTTGTTTTTGACGCGCGGGTTGGCGGCGTTGGCCACGGTGCGGCTGGTGTTGTTGGTGAGCGTCAGGTAGACGTCGCCATTGAGCGGGTTGACCGAGGTCCACTCCGGGCGGTCCATCGGTGTGGCGCCCACGGCGTCGGCCGCCCCACGGGTGTTGAGGATGATCCCCGGCAGGTCGGTGAACTTCGCGCCCAGGGTGCTGCCATCCACGGTCGGGCTGGCCACGTCGAGCAGCAACCAGTTGCCGCTGCCGTCGGCATTGAAGCGCGCCACGTAGAGTTTACCGCTGTCCATGTACTTGGCGCCGGTGGCCAGGCGGTCGCTGGGGTTGGCGTCTGCCGGGTCCCACAAAGCGGTGGAGACGAATTTGTACAGGTACTCGTTCTGCGAGTCGTCACCGCTGTAGAACACCACTGGCTTGCCGGCGGTGGTCAGGCCCGGCCAGCAACCTTCGTGGCGGAAACGGCCGAGGGCGGTGCGTTTCACGGCGCGGGTCGAAGCGTTGTACGGGTCGATCTCAACGATGTAGCCATAGGTGCTGGCTTCGTTGCGGTAGTCATCAGTGGCGGTGGCGCCGCTTGGGGTCACGTCGAAGCGGCTGAACTCACCGTTGACCTCGCTTGGATCACCGGCAACGCTCTCCCAGCGATAGTTGCCGTTGCCGGTGCCCACGCCGATGCGTACCTGGTCTGCCGGGCGGGCGCCACTTTTATTGACGAAAATCCCTGGCCAGTTTTCTTCGCAGGTGAGGTAGGTGCCCCACGGGGTATAGCCGTTACCACAGTTGTTGTTGGTGCCGCGGGTCTGGGTGCCGGTCGGCGAGAATTTGGTTTTTACGTGCTCGGTGCCTTTCATCGGCCCCGCCAGGTCCATCACCGTAGCCGTGGTGAAGCGGCGGTTCAACGGATCGTTTTCCATCACCTGCCAACGGCCGTTGACCTTGCTGATGCGCATCACGCCCGCACCGTGGGCGTTGATTTCCTTGCGCACTTCTTCGACCGGACGAACACCGCCGACCAGGGTCGGGCCCGCCGGGTGCAGGGCTTGCGCATCGATGTATTCGTGGTTGATCGCAAGCAGGCCGTCGGTGGAGCTGCCATTGATTGGAAAGAAGTGCATGCCGTCGTGGTGCATGCCTACCGCGTTGGCCTGGTCGGTCGAGGTGTTGCTGCCGTCGCTTTTCCAGGGGGCAGCGTTGCTGTTCAGCGGCGTACCCCAAGGGGCCAGCACGTGGGCGGTGTAGCCGGCGGCCACGGTGCAGGCATCGGTGAGGGAGCCGGGGATCGAGTTGAAGCCCAGTTTCAGTGCCGGCTTTGGCGGCTGGGTAGGGGTGTCGTTGTCCGAGCCACCGCCGCTGTCAAAACAGCCCGTCAGGCCGGTACCGGCAATCATGGCGATCGCGGCGCCGAGCCCGCCCCGTACCACACTGCGGCGGCTCAGGTAGGCAGTGAGTACCGATTCCATCGGCTCATTGAGGCTCAGGTTGCGATTCTGGTTGTCGCCAGTCTCTCGACTCATTTCATCAGGTCCTTTGTAGATCACGATTTTTGAAAGGAGCCCGAACTCTAAGAGCCGAATGTGATGATTCGCGGTCGGTTTTGTTAAAAATGTATTTAAGTTTAATTTTTTTATTTCCTTTTGTTGCAGATTTGCATATTTCACTCCTGTTAAAAAACTGACATTAAACCGTCATTAATTGACCCCCACTATGCCGCCCTTAAAGCAGTTAGCCTCAGGGTGAGAGAACAATGGTTTCAATGGTGCGGCGCGATGTATTGGGATGGATGACGCTGGGCGCCTGTGCCCCGTGGCTGGCCGGCTGCTCCAGCCGGGGGGCTGCGGCGGGGCCTGCGGACAGCCAGCCGGTCGACCTGCTGTATATCGCTGACACCCTCGATGCACGCCTGCCGGGTCGCCCGGTGGTGCCCGCCACACGCCTGGGGCCGGCGACGCGCATCGGCCAGGCACCTTGGATTACGGGGGCCAATGCGCGTTTTCGCCAGGTCGATGGCAGCCAGTTGGATGGCCTGCTGGATGCCTCCTTAAGTGACGGTGTGCAAACCGGCGGCTACGCGGTACTCGGCGCGGTGTTGCAACGCCTGCGCGATGAAGCCGGGCCTGAGAATAGCCTGACCCTGGAAAACGGCCAGTGCTGGAACGGCAGCGGCCTGGCTTACCTGACCCGTGGCCTGTCCGGGGTCCAGGGCAGCCAGTTGCTCGGCAGCGAAGTGCGAGTCAGCAGCGACGAGCGCGTGCTATGGCCCGAACAATGCCAGGGCCTGTACCAGCAATTCGGCCACCCGGTGCTGGGCGCCGGGCTGGCCAGCGCCAGCGCGCAACGCCTGGCCACCCCAGGCATGCAGGTGTTCCGCCGGGGCGGCGTGCGCATCGCCGTGGTTGGCATTACCGACCCTTATGCGCGGGACCAGCAAGGGTCTTTGAAAGAGTGGTTGCACAGCCTGCAACCGGTGCTCACCCAGGCCCGTGAAGAAGCCGACCTGGTGGTGGCCCTGGCCGATGTCGGTACCGGCCCGGGCTTCTGGCTGGCCGAGCGCCTGAGTCAGGTGGACTTGATGTTGTGTGCCCGCGGCCAGGACCTGTGGCCGCAGCCGGTAGAAATCCTGCAAAGCTCCGGCAAGCGCGTCCCGGTGGTGCTGGGCGGGACCCGGGCCAGCGGCGCCTTCCGTATCCGCTGCCAGGCTCAGGCCGGGCAATGGCGCTTTGATGCGCGCTTTTTTGCGGCCCAGGCCAGCGCGTTGGACGCTCCCGCCCAGGCCCACGCCCAGCGCCTGCAACCACGCCTGCAACAACAGCGCGCTGCCCACGCGGCGTGGCTCGACCAACCCTTGGCCAAGGCCCCGGAAAACCTCTGGCGCCGCGATGTGCGCGCCGGCAGTTGGGATCGCCTGTTGCACCAGGCCCTGGCCCGCGAGCCCAAGAGCGCGGTACTGCTGCCGGGCCTGCGCTATGACAGCCCCTTGGCCCGTGGCCAGATGATTACCCGCGAACACTTGATCAGCCTGAGCGCCAGCTACCCGGCGCCGGTCGTGGATGTCCCGGCGCAGCAGGTGCGCCAGGTCCTGGAAAACGGCGCCGAACAGCTGTTTGGCGAACCACTGCTATTGGATAACAGCCAGGACTTGCCACGCTGGCTCGGCCAACCCTGGCAGGTCACCTATAGCCCGGGCGGCAAGCGGGTCAGTGAGTTTGCCGAGCCGGTCGGCACCTGCCGCACCTTTGGCCTGGGCTTTGCCGCCGATGCCGGGCAACCGCTGTGGCAGCACCTTGAAGGCTGGTTGCGCGAGCAGCCGGCGGATTGGCAACTGGCGCCGCTGCAATTGCCCGAAGTGCGCTACGTGCAGGGGCATCCGGGATGGCATCCACGGAGCCTGGTCAGTTGAACCGTGCGGGCAACCTGCTGCTGGCAACGCTCCTGGCCTGGCTGGCAGCGCAATGTGTGCTGCAACTGTGGCACGGCATCGCGCAACCGATCGCGCTAAACCCGCCAGCGGCGCCGGTCGCCGACCTGTTGAGCAACCACTGGACACCGCGTCAGGCCCCCAGCGACGACCTGCCGTTGACCACCCTCAAGGTCGATTACCTGGGCAGCCTCAAGGCCACGCCGCTGCGCGCCACGGTACTGGTCCTGCGCTATCAGCAACAAGAACGCACGCTGACCCTGGGTCAGCGCCTGGCCCCCGGCATCGTCCTGCAAGACATTGATGACCAGGGGCTGATTTTCGACAATCAAGGGCAGCGCGAGCGCTTGCCATGGCCGACTGAGCGACCGGTGATCGGCCTCAAGCGCAAGGAATGAACCGACGATGCACATGATCAATAAATGCCTGGGCCTGAGCGCATTGTGCCTGGCCTTGAGTGTGACTCCAGCCCACGCCGAAGACGCGCCGGCCTTGTATGAAGTGAACTTCATCGACACCGAACTCACGGACTTTATCGACAGCGTGTCGCGCATCACCAACACCACCTTCATCATCGACCCACGGGTCAAGGGCAAGGTCACGGTGCGCAGCCTCGATATGCTCGGCAGCGAGGCCATCTATGACATCTTCCTCGCCCAGTTGCGCGCCCAGGGTTTTGCTGCGGTCAACCTGCCCAATGGCAGCGTGAAAATCGTGCCGGACCAGGCCGCGCGCCTGGAGCCGGTGCCGGTGGAGTCTGCACGCCAGGCCGTGCAAGCCAACGATGGCATGGCCACCCGGGTATTCAGTGTGCGCAACGCCGCCAGTGAACAGATGCTCAATATCCTCAAGCCGCTGATTGACCCCCGGGTGGGAGTGATCAGCCCGTACCCGTCGGCCAACCTGCTGGTGATCACCGACTGGCGCAGCAATCTCGACCGTATCGACGCGCTGTTGCAGCAACTCGACCAGGTCAGCCAGGAGCCCCTGGAAGTGCTGCCCCTGGTCAATGCCAGCGCCAACGACACCGCACAATTGATGACCCGCCTGCTGGCCCGCGAGCAGGGCGCCGATGGCGCGCAGGTGGTTGCCGACCCGCGCAGCAACGCGTTGCTGGTACGCGGCAGTGCCGACAGCCGCCAGCGGGTGCGCGCGTTGCTCAAGCAATTGGACCAGCCACAAACTGCCTTGCGACCTTCGAACACGGTGGTGATGTACCTGCGCCATGCCAATGCGGCTGAGGTGGTCAAGGTGCTGCGCGGCTTGAGCCAGGACACCCCGGGCGCCGGTGGCGAAGGCGTGCCCACCGAAGGTGCGCCCAAGCAGATGGCGGTCAGCGCCTCAGGCATTCGCATGGAATCGGAGGAGGGCACCAACGCCGTGGTGATGGTCGGCCCGGACAGCGAAATCGCCGCCTACCGCACCATCGTCGAACAACTGGATATCCGCCGCGCCCAGGTGGTGGTGGAAGCAATCATCGCCGAAGTCTCCGACACCCGCGCCCAGGAACTGGGGGTGCAATGGCTGTTTTTGGGCGACTCGTTTGGCGGCGGCGCGGTGAACTTTACCAATGGTGGGACGAGCATCGCTGGCCTGGCCGGGGCCGCTGGCAGCGGCGACACCGCAGGCCTGGGCAAGCTGTTGGCCAATGTGCCAGGGGCGACCGCCGGCTTTGGCAAGCTCAATGGCGGCGGGCTGAACTTCCTTGCGCTGCTCAATGCATTGAAAAGCGAAAGTGGCTTCAACCTGCTCTCGACCCCGACCCTGCTGACCCTGGACAACGCCGAAGCGTCGATCCTGGTGGGCCAGGAAGTACCGTTTGTGACGGGCTCGGTGACACAGAACAACACCAACCCCTACCAGACCATCGAGCGCAAGGAAGTGGGGATCAAGCTGCGGATCAAGCCGCAGATCAATATCGACAACACCGTGCGCCTGGACATCGTGCAAGAGGTTTCGTCGATTGCCGAGAGTACCGGCGCCAGCGATGTGATCACCAACAAGCGCGAGATCAAGACCAAGGTCATGGTCGAAGACAACGGCCTGGTGGTGCTGGGCGGGCTGATCGGCGACGAGGCCAAAAACAGTGACCAGCGTGTGCCGTGGCTCGGCGATATCCCAGGGATAGGGCGGCTGTTCCGCTCCAACGCCAGCCAGCGCACCAAGCAGAACCTGATGGTGTTTATCCGCCCGCGGATCATGCGTGACGGCGAAACCCTGGCCCAACTGAGCAGCGAGAAGTACCGCAACCTCAAGGTCAATTCGAACCTGGCATTGCCCGCGATCTCCGATAACAACGCCTTGCTGCGCCTGTTCCCGGCCAGCCGCGAGCGTCTCGACGAGGGCGTGTGGTGAGTACGTTGTTGCCCTATCGACTGGCACGCCAGGCGGGCCTGGCGCGGGCGCCGGGCGCGCAAGGCTGGACCTTGTGTTTGCGCGAGGATGTCGACACCGACGCCTTGCAGGAAGTGCTGCGCGTGCATGGCCTGCCGACGCTGGTCGAGCACCTCGATCCGGCCCAATACGAACTGCGCCTGGGGGCCTTGTACCAGGCCGGCGAGTCGGCCACGGCAGCGTTGATCGAGGGCATCGGCGAGCAGGTCGATCTCGACAGCCTGATCAACGAGCTGCCACGGATCGAAGACCTGCTGGAGAGTGACAACGAAGCGCCGGTGATCCGCCTGATCAATGGCCTGTTCGCTGAAGGCCTGCGCTTGCGGGCCTCGGATATCCATATCGAGACCTTCGAACAGAGCCTGGTGGTGCGCTTGCGGGTGGACGGCCATCTGCGCGAGATCCTGCGCCCGCCACGGGCCTTGTCGGCCATGCTGGTGTCGCGGATCAAGGTCATGGCGCGCCTGGATATCGCCGAAAAACGCCAGCCCCAGGACGGGCGCATTACCTTGCGCTCCGGCGGGCGCGAGGTGGATATCCGGGTTTCGACCTTGCCCGGCATTCACGGCGAACGTGTGGTAATGCGTGTGCTGGACAAGCAGGCCAACCTGCTGGACCTGAACAACCTGGGCATGCCTGCAGAGGTCGAACAGGCTCTGCGCGCCTGCCTGTCGCGGCCCAACGGGATCTTGCTGAGCACCGGGCCCACCGGCTCGGGCAAGACCACCACGCTGTATGCCAGCCTGAATGCGCTGAACGATGGTTCGTGCAATATCCTCACCGTCGAAGACCCGGTGGAGTACGCGATTACCGGCATCGGCCAGACCGCGATCAACCCCCGCGCCGGCATGACCTTCGCCAGCGGCCTGCGGGCGATCCTGCGCCAGGACCCGGACGTGATCATGCTCGGCGAAATCCGCGACCAGGAGACCGCCCAGATCGCGGTGCAAGCCAGCCTTACCGGGCACCTGGTGCTGTCGACACTGCACACCAACAGCGCGGTGGGCGCGGTCACGCGGTTGCGGGACATGGGCATCGAACCGTTCCTGATCGCCTCCAGCCTCAAGGGCGTGATGGCCCAGCGTCTGGTGCGGCGTTTGTGCCATTGCGCAACGCCGGCACCGTTGCTGGCCGCCGAGCGCCAGTTGTGGCCGGAGCTGGCCCTGCTGGAACACAGCTTTCACCCCCAGGGCTGCGACGACTGCCAGGGCAGTGGTTACCACGGGCGGATCGGCCTCTATGAATTCATCACCCTGGATGCCGGCTTGATCAGCCTGTTGTACGACGGCGCCAGCGAAGCGGCCATGCACGAATACCTCGCCGACAAGCGCCAGAGCCTGACCGCCATGGCCACCGAATGCCTGCGCCGTGGCGAAACCAGCCTGGAGCAGGTTCTGCGTGCGGTGCGCGACTGATGCCGACCTATCGCTACCAGGCGCTGGACCTGCGCGGCAATCGCCGCAAAGCCAGCATCCAGGCGGAAAACGAGCGCCATGCCCGACAACTGCTGCGTGAGCAGGGCCTGTTTGCCCGTGAGTTGCAGGTGCAGGGCGCAAGCCTGTCGAGCCCGCGCGGGCAACGGTTGAACCATGGGCAACTGTGCGAATTGACCCGCCAGTTGGCCACGCTGTTGAGCGCCGGCATCCCCTTGGTGGATGCCTTGGCCACCCTGGAACGCCAGTTGGCGGAGCCGGCGATTCGCAACCTGCTGGTGGCGGTGCGCGGTGCCCTGGGCGAAGGCTTGAGCCTGGCCCAGAGCCTGCGCCGCCAGGGTGGGCAGTTCAATACCCTGTATTGCGCACTGGTCGAGGCCGGCGAGCGCTCGGGCAAATTGGCGCCGGTGTTGGAGCGCCTGGCCGAGCACCTGGAGCAAGTGCAGAAACAACGGCACAAGGCGCGCACGGCGTTGATCTACCCGGCGGTACTGATCCTGGTGTCGCTGGCGGTGGTGATCGGCCTGATGACCTTTGTGGTGCCCAAGCTCACCGAGCAGTTCAGCCACACCGGGCAAAGCCTGCCGCTGATTACTCGGGTGCTGATCGGCGCCAGCGAGGGCCTGGTGATGCTCGGCCCGTGGTTGCTGGGGCTGGGCTTGTTGCTGGCGCTGGGCGCGCGGGTGTTGCTGCGCCAGGCGGTATGGCGCTTGCGCCGCGACAGCCTGGCCTTGCGCCTGCCGCGCATTGGCGTGCTGTTGTCGGTGCTGGAAAGCGCACGGGTCTCACGCAGCCTGGCGATTTTGCTCGGCAGTGGCGTGCCATTGCTCGAATCCCTGGAGGTGGCCACCGCCACGGTTGGCAACCGGCAGATCCACCAGGCCCTGGAGGCGGTGCGTGAGCAGGTCGAAGGCGGCGTGACCCTGTACCGCGCCCTGAGTGCCAGCGGGCACTTCCCGCCAATGCTGCTGAACATGGTCGCCAGCGGCGAGGCCAGCGGCACCTTGCCCGACATGCTGGAGCGCGTCGCCGACAACCAGGAGCGTGGGTTTGCGCGCCAGGTCGACCTGCTGCTGGCGTTATTCGAACCCCTGATGATTCTGCTGATGGGCGCGGTGGTGCTGTTCATCGTGCTGGCGGTGTTGCTGCCGATCATGCAGCTCAATCAGGGCCTGAGCCTTTGAACAGACAACCTGAAAACGGAGAACTTGAAATGCAAAAGCACGCCATGCCTGGCAATCGTGCGGTCAAGCGTCGCGAGCGCGGCTTTACCCTGATGGAAATCATGGTGGTGATTTTTATCATCGGCCTGTTGATCGCGGTGGTTGCGCCCAGCGTACTCGGCAGCCAGGACAAAGCCATGCGCCAGAAGGCCCTGGCCGACCTGGCGACCCTGGAGCAGGCGCTGGATATGTACCGCCTCGACAACTTGCGATTCCCCACCTCGGAGCAGGGTTTACAGGCCCTGGTCAGCAAGCCGAGCCTGGAGCCCTTACCGCGCAGTTGGCGTGCCGACGGCTACATCCGCCGGCTGCCTGAGGACCCGTGGGGCAATGCCTATGGCTATCGCACCCCAGGGCAGCATGGCCGGGTGGACCTGTTTTCCCTGGGCGCCGACGGCCAGGAAGGCGGCGAAGGCACCGACGCCGATATCGGTAACTGGGACCTCTAGGCATGCAGCGCAGTCGCGGGTTTTCGCTCCTGGAAATGCTGGTGGTGTTGTTGATCGTCGGCTTGTTCAGTGCCCTGGGCGTGGCCTACCTGGACGCTGGCCAGGCGCCGATGCGCCAGGCCCTGGCCCAACTGGCCAGCGAGGCGCGCAGCCAGGCGGCCCAGGCGCGGCATGCCGGGCAGTTGCTGGGCTTGCGCTGGAATGGCCGCAGCCCGGAGTTCGTGCGCTGGCAGGTGGGGCGGGGTGCGCCTGGGTGGCAGGTCGCACCCTCGCGCGGTGCGCCCTGGCCGGCCGGCTTGCAACCTGACTGGCCGGTGAGCCGCGAGCCCCAGGTGATGTTCACCCCGTCGGGGCTGGCCCGCCCGGTGTCACTCACCTGGCGCTGGGCCGAGGGCCGCCAGCGTTGGCAATGGCAAGCGGACAACACCTTGCATATCGCGACCCTGCCATGAAGCGCCAGCGCGGTTTTACCTTGCTCGAAGTCATGGTCGCCCTGGGGATTGCCGCGTTGATGGCGGTGATGGTCAGCCAGTTGTTGCGCCAGCGCATCGCCACCCATCAAGCGGTCGCGCAACATCGCCTGGGCAGTTTGTGCGCGCGGGAGCTGGAGACGCGGTTTGGCGTGGAACAGTACTGGCCGCAGATCAATGCGGTGAGCGGCGAGCTGCGTCAGGGGCCTGCCACCTGTTACTGGCAACTGACCCTGGGCAACACCGGGGTCAACCGCTTGCGCAGGGGTGAGTTGAGCTTATTTGCCGATCCCCAGCAGCGTCAGCCCCTGGGTCAGTTCAGCTTGTTCCTGGTGCGCCCATGAAGGCGGCGCAGCGTGGCCTGACCCTGATTGAGCTGTTGGTAGCCATGGCCCTTACGGCGGTGGTCGGGGTGTTGCTGGCGGCCTTGGTCAATGGCTGGGTCAAGGTGCGTGAGCGCCTGGACGAGCCCGGCAGCGAACCCCAGGTATTGGAGTTCTGCATGGCCCTGGAGCGCCGCTTCGATGGCCTGGTGTTGCGCCAGTTGTACGAGCAGCGCTTGCCCCTGGACCTGGCGTGGCTGGAGTGGCAGCCGAGCCTTGGGCAATTGCAGTGGGTGGCCCTGGGCGCCTGGCCGCCGGCAGAAGGCGCGTCGCGTGTGCAACGCCAGCGCCTGATGTTCGATGCGCGCCAGCAGCGCTTGAACCTGCTGGTCTCGGCCGACCTGTACGCCGCCGACAAGCCGCGCTGGCAACTCAAGGAGTCACTGGCGCCGGTCGAGCGCGCCACGTTCAGTTTTTACCAAGGCACGCGCTGGCTGGCCTTTCCTTCTACTGTTGCCGCCCAGCCCAATCGCGGCGTGCGGATCGAGTTCGAGCACCATGGAGCCCCTTATGTCTGTACTTTCGCCTTGCCCGATACCCAGCCATGAGCCGGAGCGCAGGCATGTTTGAGCGTCTGCGGGGCAAACCGCGGGAATGGTTGCTGGTGCGCCCGCCGGCCACCGCCGAGGGCCGTTGGCAGTGGTTGCACTACAGCGCGCACCAGGCTTGCGCAAGCGGCGCCTGGCCGCCACCGTCGGCGCTGCTGCAACTGCCGGGCGCCTTGATTATTCCAGCGCTCGATTGCAGTCATTTCTGCCTGCCGGCGCCGCCGGGGCTCAAGCGCCACGAGTGGCCGCAGTTGTTTGAAGAGTATGCGCAGCAGCCTGGCGAAGCGTTGCTGGTCAGTTGCCTGTCCCGCGAGGCCGGGCAGCTTGAGTTGTTGGTGATGCAACGCGAGCAGGTCCAGCAATGGCTGGCCGAGTGTGCCGCGCTTGGGCTGCAGATCACCCATGGCTGGGCGGAGTTGCAGTTGTTGCCGCCAGCAGAGCCTGGGCAGGTGGTGGAGTGGCGGCGCGAATCGCTGCGTTGCCTCAAGGCGCATTCCCGGCAATGGTTGGTGTGGCCGCCGGTATTGGGTGAGCGCTTGCCCCAGGCTTGGCGCGACCTGCCTGGCGAGACGCTCGAGGGCGACTGGCCGTCGCGCCTGGCGCGCCTGGAGCAGTTGCCCAGTGTGCTGGAGGGTATGCGGCCGACGCGTACACGGGGGCCGCGAGCGCCACGGGTGAGCCGCGTACAACGACACTTGCTGCTGGGTTGCGTGGTGCTGGCGGCGTGTTGGAGTGCGGTGTATCTGGTGCAGAGTCTGCGCCAGGTTGATGTTTGGAAAGCCCAGGTCAGGGCGCTGGCCGGGCCGGCCAACAACCCGCAACAGGCGCGTACGGCCCTGGCGCGGGTGCAGGGCGAGGCGACCGAATGGCAGGTGCGTCAACAAAAAATCGTGGCCCTGGAGCAGGCGCTCTCGGGTTGGTTGCAGCAGCAACCGGGCTGGTCGGTGTCGCGCATCGAGTTTGACGGCAGTCGTTGGCGCCTGGCCTTGCGCGGCAATGGCCCCCAGCCGCTGCCCGCCGAATGGCAGGCCATGGCCCAGGCTGCCGGCGCGCAATGGACTGACCAGGCGCAACATGTCGCCGGTCAACTGCACCTGAGTTTTGATCTGGGAGAACAACCATGAAAGCCCGGATGCTGGAGTACCTGGCCCACTTCAACCAACTGCCGCCCAAGCGCCGCTATGGCCTGTTGGCCGGCTGGTCAACCGTCGGGCTGTTGTTGCTGGTGCTGGTGACACGGCCGCTGCTGGCGGCCTGGCAGGATGCCCGCCAGTGGCAGGCGTTGGCGCAACAGGCCGGCGCGCTGGTGCCGCCAGCGGCGTTCTCCAACGAGCAGTGGCAGGCCCTGGCCGTGTCGCGCCAATGGGTACTGACCCGCGTTGAACAGCAGGGCGACCGCTGGCAATTGCAGGGCGAGCTACCGGGGCCCCAGGCCCTGCAGCTGCTGCTACGGACCGTGCAAGAGCAGGGTGGGCGACCTGTGCAGTGGAGCCTGGAGCAGGGCGGCGGCCAGGGTTATGCCTTCAGCCTGGAAGTGGCGGCGCGGCCATGAGTCGCGCGGTCATCCTCTGGGGTATTTGGGTGTTCAGCCTGACCGTGCTGCTGGAACTGCCGGCCGCCTTCGTTGCCCGCCAGTTGCCATGGCCGACCGGCTGGCAGCCCGGCAGCGTTTCGGGCAGCCTGTGGACTGGCCGTGCGGCACGCGTCGGAGCCCTGGCGCCGGTGGACTGGAAGATCCGGCCGTGGGCGGCGCAAGTGAACCTGGGCTTTCAACAGCGCATCTGGGAGCTGTCGATCCGTGGCTGGCCGTGGAACTGGCAGGCGCAGATGGCACCGCGTGCGGTCAGCGCCTTGCCCGCGCCGATGTTCGTGCTGGACGGACGTTGGGAAGGGCGATTGCAGGTCAATGGCGCGGGCATGAGTTGCCTTCGGGCCGAAGGTGAATTGCTGGGGCACGAGCTGGCGCTGTTGAGCCCGTGGCTGGTCAAGCTGGGCAATACCCGGATCGAGTTGCAGTGCCGGGGTGGGGTGCAGTTGCTGGCGGATCTGCAACTGGCTGTGAACTGCCCCCCGAATGTTGGACACCTGACCCCTCGGGAGGGTGTTCCATGACGAAATACAACCTAGCGCTCAAGCAATCACTGATTGAAGAGTGTCTGTCTGCCAGTAGCGTTCATGAGGTGGC
>NZ_JAEKDC010000028.1:0-59168 GCF_016405645.1 Pseudomonas sp. MF5691 | reverse complement strand
GTACCGATACGGTACAATTAATTTTTGAAATGGCGACAAACGGCTATTTTCTGGCGGTCGTATCACAGACCAATTCGATGCTATATTTACAATTTAACTGGGGGCGCTGGTAAGCGTAATGCAATACTACGCTAAGCGAGGCGAGACGATGATGCACAAGCATGGGATGGGCAGATAGGTTTTTTGAGGCTGTAAAAAAGTTAACACACTCACATGAAGGGGGTGAAATGGATACACGATTATTTGCATTCGTCGGCGGAGACAGCGGTCTTTGGCGGATCGTTGGAACCGAAACCATAGTTGGCAAGTCACTGCCTGAAGCCAAAAGGCTCAACGTAATATCTGCCTCAGAGTTGCAGCCCGAAACCAATGCACCCTGGGTACTTCGCGGAATAACAAGCAATGAACGGTATGTCATGCGCGAAGAGAAGAACGAAATTGTGGTGAAGCAGCAAGGGCTAGCGCGCCCAGAAGCAACTTGCGCTGCGTTGATACCGATCCGAAAAAACGCAGCTTGGTGGGAATTCACGCAAGACGAGCGCCGGAGCGTTTTCGAAAAGTCAAAGCACATCCAAATCGGGCTCAACTACTTGCCTGCAGTAGCGCGCAAGCTCCACCACTGCCGCGACCTCTCTGAAAATGAACCGTTCGATTTTCTCAATTGGTTCGAGTTCGCGCCAACCCATGAGGCTGAGTTCAACGCATTGCTTTCCGAACTGCGTGCAACAGAGGAATGGAAGTACGTTGACAGAGAAGTCGATATCCGTCTCGTGCGAGAGGCGGCGTAGGTCAATCCCCGTCTGACCGCTCAGAGGCGTTAGCGGGCAGCCGGCACTGCATCTATTGATTTTGGATAGCTTGGAACCCGGCATTTCACTTGCAATTAATTCGAGCACGCCGCCATGAAATGCGAGCCGCCGCCGTCGATTGCAAGCTCGTTTGCAGATAGCGTGAGCATCAGCGCGCCGTCAGTTGCAGTTAATTCGAGCCGAAAGCGGCGTCGAATGCGAGCACGCCCGTTTTCAAACGCGAGCCGCTACAACTACCTGGTGCCGCCCGCGAAATTCGCCAGCCTCAAGCAGGCCAGCGAATTGCCGCTGGCCGTGGCCACCGATTGCGACCAGTACCTGCATGACCGGCTGACGCTGCTGGAAACGCAGCTCGCCACCGTCAACCGCATGGCGCTGGCCAACGAGCTGCCGGACGCCATCATCACGGAGTCGGGCCTGAAGATCACGCCGCTCGATGCGGCGGTGCCCGATACCGCACAGGCCCTGATCGACCAGACGGCGATGATCCTACCGCACGTCAAGATCACCGAATTGCTGCTGGAGGTAGACGAATGGACGGGCTTCACCCGGCACTTCGCCCACCTGAAGTCAGGCGACCTGGCCAAGGACAAAAACCTGTTGCTGACCACGATCCTCGCCGACGCGATCAACCTGGGCCTGACCAAGATGGCGGAATCGTGCCCCGGCACGACCTACGCCAAGCTGGCCTGGCTGCAAGCCTGGCACATCCGCGACGAAACCTACGGGGCGGCACTGGCCGAGCTGGTCAACGCGCAGTTCCGACATCCCTTCGCCGAGCATTGGGGCGACGGCACCACGTCATCGTCGGACGGCCAGAACTTCCGCACCGGCAGCAAGGCCGAGAGCACCGGCCACATCAATCCGAAATACGGCAGCAGCCCAGGGCGGACGTTCTACACCCATATCTCCGACCAGTACGCGCCGTTCCACACCAAGGTCGTGAACGTCGGCGTGCGCGACTCGACCTACGTGCTCGACGGCCTGCTGTATCACGAATCCGACCTGCGGATCGAGGAGCACTACACCGACACGGCAGGGTTCACGGACCACGTCTTCGCGTTGATGCACCTGCTGGGCTTCCGCTTCGCCCCGCGCATTCGTGACCTGGGCGACACCAAGCTCTACATCCCGAAGGGCGATGCCACCTACGAGGCGTTGAAACCGATGATCGGCGGCACGCTCAACATCAAGCACGTCCGCGCCCATTGGGATGAAATCCTGCGGATGGCCACCTCGATCAAGCAGGGCACGGCGACGGCCTCGCTGATGCTCAGGAAGCTTGGCAGCTACCCGCGCCAGAACGGCCTGGCCGTCGCCCTGCGTGAGCTGGGACGCATCGAGCGCACACTGTTCATCCTGGACTGGCTGCAAAGCGTCGAGCTGCGCCGCCGCGTGCATGCCGGGCTGAACAAAGGCGAGGCGCGCAACGCGCTGGCCCGCGCCGTGTTCTTCAACCGCCTGGGGGAAATCCGCGACCGCAGCTTCGAGCAGCAGCGCTACCGGGCCAGCGGCCTCAACCTGGTGACGGCGGCCATCGTGCTATGGAACACGGTCTATCTGGAGCGGGCCGCGAACGCCTTGCGTGGCCACGGTCAAGCCGTCGATGACGGCCTGTTGCAGTACCTGTCGCCGCTCGGCTGGGAGCACATCAACCTGACCGGCGATTACCTCTGGCGCAGCAGCGCCAAGATCGGCGCGGGCAAGTTCAGGCCGCTACGGCCGCTGCAACCGGCTTAGCGTGCTTTATTTTCCGTTTTCTGAGACGACCCCTTATTCTATGAATTCAGGGTTCGATAAACTCGTTTCGACAATCAGAGTTCTCCAATCAACAGTCACATACGAGTAAAGCGAACTCTAATTCGTGCTTACGTTGGTTTTCGGTTCCATTGCTCCCCAAACCCCTATTTACAAAACCACTGGCTAAAATACCCGACACCAACTCTTAAATCGAAACATAGGGTAGTTACTTAAAAGTATACGACTCACCTACACAGCCCTTTGTTTCCGGGCAGTTCAGTTATATAAAAAACTGTAAATATCACTAGAGAGGTAAAAAACCACAAGCATAGGTAGACCAATGTCGGATAAATTTTGTGAGTATTGTCGTAAGTTAATTGAAAGAGGTTCTCCACAGTACTATAAAAAACGTTTCTGTAACGAATCCCATAAGCAAATGGCGCACAGAAAGAAAAAAGACCTCAACCCTCGGCAACAAAATCGTCTAAATGTGCGTCTAAAGAATCTTTCTGTAAATAAGGAATGGCTTTACATATCGCAGCAGTGCAAACGAGCTGGATCAGTACAAATCATGTCACACCATACTGTCGCCTCATTGAAACAACTGATAGGAATAATCTGCAATAAACCAAAAACCAGGAATGATAGGAATATGGATATATGTCATGTGTATCCTGTAAAAGGAAGCGATAGAATTGGACTGCTTCATCCATTAAATCTAGTATATGGAGAGAGTGACCAAAACAAGAAGAATGGGACAAAAATCTTTCAGAGCGCTGGCTATTCTATTGATCGAGTAGAATTGAAAAACAAATGGCGCGTAACCGAAAAAATGAAAGATAAAACAATCCTACGATTGTTGGAAAAGTTCTTAGGCAACGTGATTGTTGAATATGCAAAAAAATATCCTGTTAAAATATCAGGTAGAGTAAAGTTAATAGATAAGATAATCAAGCTAGACAAGACAGGACAATATACGAGAGACAACTTGAGTGCGCTAGAATCGATTGGACTATCATCGGTCCATGCAGAACTACATGGAGTCATTCTAAGTGGGTTTTATTTCCTACCAAAAAAGAATCGATCTAGAGTGCTTATATACTTAGAAGAATTAAGTCGTGTAGCTGAGGACGCAGATGGTGATTGGGCAAAAAACTGTGAATTTATGTACCAGATATTTTTGGCTGGCGCTGCTGCTTTATCAAAAGCTCCTGATCAGCCTGAACTATTAGATATCTACAAGGCGCATGGTAAAAAAGCGGATCGCTATAAACATAGGGTTTTACGGGATGTGAGTGAATATTCAACCTTCAAAGCCTTTCTCATGTATCAAGCATGTGATTGCCTTCTCGGAAAGAAGATTGATAAAGATATGATAAAAGGGACTTTAAAAAAATACACCAGAGTTAGAAAAAGTGGCTCATGTTTCTCTTTTAAATCTATAACACTGAAAGGTTGCTACGAATATTTCCCAGACGCGTGGTAAAGGAAATTCTTGCGTCTCCCCTTGAAAAATTGCTCCTGCAATGCCATTGTAATGACATGTGTCATTACAGGAGTGCACGAAATGGCCTCAATCAATGTCCGTGTAGACGACGATCTAAAAAACCGCGCCTATCGCGAATTGGAACGTTTGGGTGTGACTCCGTCTGAGCTCATGCGCCAAGCCTTGCAGTACGTTGCGGAGCGCGGCCAGCTGCCTTTCCGGCCTGTGCTTATGACTGAAGAGGATGAAACCCTCATAAACACCGTACGCGAGCGATTGGCTTCACCACAGCGCGTTAAGGTGACGCTGGATGACCTATAGTCTTGAGTTCGATCAGCGTGCGCTGAAGGAATGGCACAAACTGGGAGATACGATCCGTCAGCAATTCAAGAAAAAACTGGCTGAAGTCCTGGAAAACCCACGCATCGAGGCCAACCGCTTACGCGAGCTGCCAGATTGCTACAAAGTAAAGCTGCGCAGCGCGGGCTATCGGCTGATCTACCAGGTCATAGACCAAGAAATTGTGGTGTTCGTGGTCGCTATCGATAAGCGTGAGAATGAAGCCGCGTACCGTAAGGCATCAGATCGACTAAAATGAGTCAGTATTAAAATTACAAAGACAGGAGTCATCATGAAAACAATAGTAAAAAGCGTATTTGTTGTAATTCCATTTATACTGTCCAGCACTGCATATGCATTATCAGGGGGTAACACTCTAGGAGACTGGAGAGATGCATCTTACTCTGAGAAATCCAGTTTAGCTCAAGCTATGGCTTCTAATATAAATAAATCTGGAGTCTCAGCAAGCGGACTCGTCGCATGCATCAATGAAACGGCAGGCGATGGAGGGCTTGATCAAATGAAAATTTCAGAAGTCGCTGCGGCATGTGCAGTAATGATGTAGCCATAATAATGGCTGTAGTGACGAGTATTAAATTTTTAATACTCGTCACGTTTCACTGCCAATAATGATCTTTAGCTCTATTCACATCCGATCGTTTGGTCAGATGGAAACTATCTTAACTATCCCTCTGTAACTAAGCAGTTCGCTACGTTGTCGCTTACTTTATTTAGTTTTGCCAAGGCACTATCTACATATTGATTAGCTTCCTGGGATCCAGGCAGTGGCGCCTCATTGGCGCTCCACGTACCCCTAATCTTTAGATTCGTAAAGTCGAAAGCCAAATTTCCCGAATCATGACTAGCGGTCACCGAGAAGATGATTTCGTAGCTAAGGGGCGTTCCCATCGTCATAGGAACGATGAATGAAACTTGGTCTTTTCCCTGAGCGGTAATCTTGGTCTTTACTGAGTTTGATAAGGGAGTACCGTTGATCCCTGGGATGTTCTGAGCAAAACAGAATTGGAGAGTGTCTGCGGATGGCTTAGCTACCGCTCGCTTTACTACGACCCTATCGACCTGAAAGCTCCCGTTTGGACTAGGAATTATGGAAACTCCATCAGGAACTGGTCGATAGGGTTGAGGGGCCATGCTCGAGCAACCAGTAAGAGTCCCCAATAATCCTATTGCCAGCCAAATCTTTAAGCTTGCTTTCATCATCCCTTCCCATTGATATCTGACCAACCAGCCAGTTGAAACGGGAAGGTAGCAGATTGTTGCGGGGCAGGCTCTGGGCTTAAGTGCACTTTCCGTTGCTAGGAGCGATCAATACAGGTGTCGCAAATATCCTAAGTCGTGCGACATGGAACCGTTCCCCGATTTTTCTGCTCCATAAGTGTCGCATATTTCTGTCGCAGGTGTTACTTTACTTGCGACAAATACTGCGACAGGTGGAGCATGACCGCGAACAATGGCCAGTGTCATTTTCAGAAGACGACTGCACCATTTATCAGGAGGCGCCTGCACTGCCCCTGCCCAGTTTTTCCCGCACTCGCATGATGGACTGCCGGGTGGTGCCGTAGTCGCGCGCCACCTTCGCAACCGATTCGCCAGCCGCAAGGCGTTGCATGGCTTCGGCCTGCTGCACCTTTGTCAACGCTGGGGGGCGGCCAAGCGCCTTGCCTTCCGCGCGCGCACGCGCAATGCCTGCCTGGGTTCGCTCGATCAGCAAGTCGCGTTCAAACTCAGCCACCGCACTCAACACGCTCATGGTCATCTTTCCGGCGGCGCTGGTCAGATCGACCCCGCCGAGCGCCAGGCAGTGGACGCGGACACTCTCGGCGGCCAATCGCTCAACCGTTGCGCGGACATCCATGGCATTGCGACCGAGCCGGTCCAGCTTGGTCACGATGAGCACATCACCGGGCTCCAGCCGGTCAAGCAACCGGGCAAACTGAGGACGCTCACTGGCCGCGATGCTACCGCTGATGCTTTCGGTCACGATGCGGCGCTGATTTACTGAGAAGCCTGCGGCTTCAATCTCTCGAATCTGGTTGTCGGTATTCTGGTCAGCCGTGCTGACGCGACCATAGATGAAGGTGCGTGACATTTTTGGAAATCGCCGACCTGTACGAAATGGGTGTACTTATTATATGTCATGTCCGAAACAATAAAATGCTTATTTAAGTACATGCGGTTCGATAGGTGTCCGTAACCGATCGGTTTCGTACATAGCCGAGGTCGATGCGACGATGGTACAGAGGAGTTTTGAGCAGAGACGAAGATCGTGCACACAACTATTGAGCAGGGACAGATCAACAGTCGTGTGCACTACGACGAATTCCCCCAGCGGAGTGGTGCAGTCGTCTTCGGAAAATGACACCTAAAGAGCCACATTATAAAGAGCCACCCTTTTGAGCCATTGCAACCACTGCAATCGACTTAATGGGCCGACCAAAAACTAGTAACTGTCCCTGGTACTGTATACGTAGGAATAGCCGCCCAGAACGATGATGAGCAACACGCCCCAGCGAGTGACCCAATTAGCCCACCACTCTACTTCTAATTGCCCCACACCCTGGAAGAACAGTCCTACGCTGCCCCATTGTTGCAACGCAGGCCAAAAACCCAACCAGACAACAGCTAGTGATGCAGGAAGTACATTTTTGACCGTCAGGATCTCCCCGTAATTATTTTCTTGCCACCACCCTGCACCCAAGATCGCAATACCCATTATCAGACCTAGCAGGAGCTTGCCAGCGGCTGAAAAGTCGAGGCCGACAGCCTTTGAGAACTTCCATATCAATAGGCCCACGACAATCACTACGATTGCGATACCCACCAATACCAGCTCACCCGAATCATTACGTCGATTGTTCAAATTACCACTCCTGTTGGTGCTTGTTTTTACGCCGAGGTGGGTTGGAAAGCACTGAGAGCCACCATAGCAATTAGTAGTCGAAATCCATTCTATGGAAGCTTGGCGATCAGACGCAAACACCCTGGGAATTACCGGGAGCAACACAAATAGCAAAATGCATGCCTTCATTGAAGGCAAGTGGCAGCATTCGCGTTTTCAATCCGTCAGATAAGCCTGCGCGCACACGCGCCCGGTTGAGGCGCAGGGCGGCTTGCCGTCCTGGGGCGATTTATCCGGGTCTTAGCGCCCGAAGGGTGGCCGGAAGGCCAGGGCAGGGCGGTTTTATCGCCCTGGGCCGCTTAGACAGGCTGTTGCACGGTTGTGAGGGTTTATACCGCGCCGTGCCGTAGGCACGACAGTGCGCGGGCATTATTAGAGAGGGGTTTACACCTCGAAAGTCACTGTTTTACCCGGAGGGGGAAACTGACGGGGGTATAAAATTCCATTTAATCCTAAAGGCTTTTGGCTAACGGACGGCAAAACCCGGGGCAGGGCGCACACCCAGCCAAAACACGTCGTTTTCCTCCCTCCGGTTCCGGTTCTACGGCCGGGACCGCCCATTTGCCAAATCGCAGGCGTGACAATGCCTCCGCGTGAGCGGATTCAATTTTAAAATGGGGGATTAACCGCTGCCGGTGGGCTTGTTGGCCAATAGCCGGTTCAGTGCCGTCAGCACATCATTGCCTGTGGCACGCTGAGGCGCGTCAGCCTTGACCTTAGTAGGGGCGGTTGGCAGGTTAACCGCCCGGTCACCCATCACCTTGCGGGCCTCCTGGTCCTGCCAGCGTTGACGTGACACCTCGCGCCGGTGCAGCTCCAGGGAGTGACGCTCCATATCCGCCAACCGGCGCTGGGCCAACGCACGCAACTGCGCTTCACGGCGCTTCTTCGCGGCCTTTTGCACCCGCTCGTACACGTAACGCAGCCCAAGGTCATTCCAGAAAAGCTTGGTAAAGCGCACCAATACCCGCGTACGCACAAGGTGCAGACCGTTTTCGTCCTTTTCGTCCAGGCGCACACGCTCGATCCGGCGATACACGTAATCCGCTGCATCCAGGGTTTTAAACATCCGACACAGGATCGGTGCCGAAATAGACGAGTCCTCCGCGATACCCCGTTGGGTATTAAGAACAAACTCGCCGCTCTTGTCGTCCAGGTAACCCAAAACACTCGTGGCCAGGTCCAAGCGGACCAGTGTCTGTTCAGTTACGCGCTCGATGGCCCGAAACACCTCCACGCGGGTACGCCGGTCGCCATTAACGCTGTCCAGGCGGCGCAGGTACTTCCCTCGGTAGCGCTCAATGTTGCCAAGACGCTCCTTTGCAGCACGAATCAACGGGTTTTTCAGTTGCTCAGGTGTGAGGCGAAGCGGGTCCGCTCGACGTGCAGGCATCACCCTGGCAGGTCTACGCAGTGCGGAATGGGGATCAGAAGGGGCGAGCCGGACGGCTCTGAGGGGTTTCTTCACCATCCCTTACCCCCTGGGCAGTCACTGCCGCGAGTCGGGTAAAGGATGATGTTTACTGCATAAGTATCTGTTTTCTTATGTCTGTTGCCACCATCAACGACGTGCGCAACCACTTGGGATACTCGTTCCATAAGTCCGCCAATCAGCGGTGAGCCCTTATCACGTTTTACTGCTTGCACGAAGCCGCAGTGAACGCCATAATTGGCTCACGTTTTGAGAGAGAGAACAGGCTTCTAGCAAAGAAATTGACCTGTTCTGGATTGTCCAAAAAGCCCCGGCGCCAACCGGGGCTTTTTGGTTTCTGCTGTTTGTGAATCTACATCGGTCAAACCCTGTCAAAAACACTTCGGCGGATAGTAGCATGAGGCTCCCTCGTTCGGCTTCCCTTAATGCGTGGTTATTCGCTGTGCTTAACTGTCGGCAGAACAAGCGGTTACACCCGCACAGTTCCTTGTAAACCTCACAGCAAAAAACTCCCGCGTGGACTGTCCTTCAACACCGGTGCGATCCAATCGTCACTGTTCCAGCGCTCGATGGCATCGAGCAGCGTCTTGCCGCCCTGCATGACCACGCCGTCCTCCGGCGTCATGCAGGACGTGCAAATCACCACGACCTCTCCCGTGCTGGATCGATGACCTGGCCCCACATCGGGTTTCTGATCGCATTCAGGACACGCCTTAATAAACGGGTGATGCAATCGAGCGTTCTCCAGCTCGGCCAATCCTTCACGTTTGTTAGCCTCACTGAGAATCGAACGTAGCCCGTCCACCAGGTCGTCATTGCCCTGTGGGTCTTCCCGTAATATCTGCTCCAGCGTCTCGTACAACGCCCCGCGACACTCCATTGGGCGGTCTTCATAACCGGCCCTGATTAGAGCGGTTTTGACCTGCAAATCTGCTGCTTTCATAGTGCTGTCTCCACGTTGGCCAACCCAAAACCATCCCCCGCTTGGGGGATGGCCACGCCCGTCAATCAGCCCATTTCTGGCCCGTGGTCCTGCTCAGGTTCAGACTGTGTAAGAGACTCCGCCGCCGGTTGGTCCAAGCCCAAGGACGCCGGTTGGCCCATGTGGGTAAAGTTCAGTAGCCCCGTCGAACGCTCGACCGCAGGCGCTGCGTTCGTCACGGATGGTCCATCCTTCGCTACTGTCTCCAGCTCGACAGCCCATTCGCGGCGATAGCCAGGCTTTTCGGTCATGGTTCCGTCTGCCTGTTGTAGTTGCAGCGTGACCGGCACCGTGCCTTTGTCCTCGATCCGCACGCGGTCGCCCTGTTTGAGCTGTATCTGTTCCATTGCGTCAGCCAGGCCAGCGCCCCACAGGGTCCTGTTGCCCGAGTCGGTTTTCACGGTGACGAAGTAGCTTTGTTCTTTATCTGGCTTGTTCTGGTACGGCGCTGCGCCATGATCGATGAGTTCTCCCTGGATGACTTTCCGGTCGTTTACTGGCTTGGCCACGTCCGGCTTGCCGTCTGCTGCCAACAACGCGGCGTGCTTTTTGCTTTCAATGTCGTTAACCAACGGCACAACAAAATCTGTCGCTTCGTCCAGGGCCTTGATGGACTCTGGTGAGCTTTGCGATTTCGCATAGAAGTCTTCGATAGCCCCCTTGAAAGCCTCGCGGTAACTGTCGTTTTCCATGTAGGAACTGATCATGGCCAAGGCATCAGGCGTTTTATCGTTGGTGGCCACCAACCAAATGGCGTGATCCTCTCCCCGTAGTCCCATCACCGTGTCCGAGGAACGCACATCAGCCTCGGACATCGGGCCGCTTCCAGGCATTTGCATCGACTTACGCCATGCAGCCTCGCGTTGCACCAGTTCGCTCGGGCTTTGCTCTGGAGCAACAGCCTCTGGCTGTGCTGGATAACGATTAAGGTCCAGGGTCGCCGGTTGGCCGTTATGCACAAAGTCCAGCGGGGCAGGGGCCTCCTGGGTCGCTTCAGCGCTTGGCTCTGGCGCACCCGGCGCAATGCCTTGACCATCACGCTCAATTTCAAGTTCGGCACGACGTGCCGCCAGGCTCTGGTTCATGTCCTTATCTGTAAAATGCACCTCCATGCCGCTCTTGGCCGCAGCCTCGACCACCAGGTGCTTAAATTCAGCGCTGCCGGTAATGGTCAGCGTGCTACCAAAGCGCTCCTGGGCCAGCTTCAACGCCACGGCCACACCTGACTCCGTGATACCGGTACGGCGCAGAGAAATGGCCTTGCCGGTGTCCACAAACAACACTTTGTCATTTTTCTTATCCAGGTAATGCACGTTTTGACTGAACTTGGCTTTCTTGGTGTAAATGTCCTTGGCACTCAATTCGCGTTCGCGGGTTTTAGTTGTCTCCGGGTCTAGCTGCTTACCCAAGTTATCGACGATCCGCCGAACTTGCTCACGCATGCCAACTGGCTTCGGCCCCTTGGGACCACTGATGGAATAGCCTGGGTCTTCTTTTTCTTCTTCAATAAGACTGCGAATCTCTGCACTGCCCATAAAGTTAACCTCGATATTTTGGGTGGGATGTTTAATTGCTTCACGCGCTTTCAATCGCTCAAACGTCAACACCGAAACAAGTTGCGTTTTGTCTTGTCGCGTCAATCGTTCATCTGAGAACAGCGAACGTCTTAATTCGAAAAATTGTTTATTAACCCGGCGCATCGCTTTGCGTTGCGGGGGCAGTAGTTGATTACTTTCTATCTGACGGTTGAAATAAGCCGCGACCGTAGAGGCCTCACGGTTAATTGCGATGGGCTTATGTTTGGCTTGTTTAATAATCAGTTCCGAATCCACTGCTCTTTTAAGCGGACCAAACAACCGTTGGCTGCGGGCTTCGATATCGGAAATGGTGGTGACGCGGTGGGGGTTGCGAGGGTGGAGCGGTGTTACGGTTCTACTTCGCTTGGGTTGTCGGCTTGTTCCTCCTGCTCTTGTCTTTCGCGCTGCTCCATCTGCTGTCTGAGGAAGGCTGGCATGCTGCTGTCGTCGCCCTGGCCCCTCTGATCCCCGTCCTCCTCCTCGTCCTCCGGCTCGTATAGGTGGTCGCAGTCTAGAATCTCCTCCCGATTGCGGCTGTCCCAGGTGAAGCTGTGCATCACCTGGCAATAGCACCGCACCGTCACTGACTCCGGCGCGTCCGGCTTGCCCGTGATCTGCCACATCGCTGACGGACACGTCTTGCACGCCAGGGGCAGGGCGGGCAGTTCCTCGACTTTCAGTTTCAACAGTACTTCGCTGCTGATCTCTCTCCCGTTCGGGAGCGTATAAGCTGCCATAGCGATCTCCATAGGTCTGATAGAACGTCCGCTCGCGCTCGGCCAGTAGCCGAAGTCGCTCATCCGGGGATGACGCGGTGTAGAGCTTGCGAAAGGCCGGAGTGGCCTTGCTGATGTACTTAATTTCCTTGGCCCGTTGAGGCCAGGCTAATAAGCGGTCCTGGATAACCTTTTTATCCAGCGGAGGTTTTTTTAATTCACGTCTGACAATAAAGTCGTCCTGAAAGATGGTGTCTTTCAGGTTAGTAAACTTCGCGTCACCAGGAAGCTTGACCGCGATGTATTCGCTGTCCTTACCTTCGTTGCGAATCCGTGTTTCACCGTGTTCAGCAACAAGTGCGTAAAAGTCCGGGCGGGTTACTACACCACATTCAATAACCTGCTTAACCAGGTCTTGTTTAAAGTCGCGATTTTTTCCATAAAAATCGTCAGCCTTGTAACGGGATAACACGCTGGCGGCATCCTTAATATCGGCACGTACATTTTCACGTGGCGAGGACAGCTCGTACTTTTGATTAATGTATTCTTGAAACGCCTCAAGGTACTTAACATTTCCTTCATGCATACCAACGGGGTTTGCTTCGTTACCGCTAAGCATATTTTTGCGAGGAATGATGATATGGATATGTGGTTTACGCTCAATCATATCCCCAGTAGCTTTATCCTTTATTGTTTTGATCTTTGGCAAATGCGCCTCTGCGTAAAAATTGAACTCATCTTCTTTATACGCATACATCATAAACTGCTTAAATTCTTGTGTGATTTCTTGCAACGTATCGTAAGAAACTTCATCTTCACGAAAAGCCAAGGTGAATGATAAGTACCGATTCTGCCCCTTGTCCTCGATACTTTCATAAACCATACGGGTCAAATCTAAATCACCATCCAGAATTACCCGCTCGTCCAGCTCGTCACGGCTAAACTCTCTCCCGGCCTTATTTCCTTCCTCCAGATATTCTTGCGCACCAGTGTTATATCCGCTTACCCTAATCAACATGGCTCACCCCCGCGCTTAAAAGCTCACGAATAAGTGCAAGTTCGTGCAACACTTTAATGTATAATGACTCAGATATAATGCCAGACTTTCGATACGCACTATTAACCTTGTGCGAGAGCTGGTTAAGGTTATTACTGGACTTGCTATATAAGAACAGCAAGTGTTCGTAGTTTTTTGAGGACTCCTTGAAGACAGGAGATTTATTGAGAGTCATATCGCGAAAAAATCGGCTCTGGCTGATATCCGCCTTTTCGATGATTTCCGCAAAGGGCGCGTACTGTTCCTCCGTCAACCGGAAGGACACGATGCGCTCCTTGTTGACCTTTTTAGCCATGGCATCACCCCACCAACAACAACCAACAATGACAACCAACAAAAGACAACAGCTCTCCCGCTCTGCGGGGTTTCAAAGGGGTTTCCCCTTTGGCGCGGACGATGTTTATAAAAGGCGAAGCTCTTTTGTAAACAATCGGTAACGTGCCTGTCTTTTGATTCCGAATTTTCAGTACACCCCAGAAATACCCCTAAAGCACCCCAGCTATACCCCACATTTGCCCCAAAAATACCCCCGGTGTACACTGGACTACCCCGGAAATACTCCTGGAATACCCCACGAATCCTCCAAGAGGTCTAGTTTCACCATGACAAAACTGTCTCTAAGCGAAACCTTGCAGAAAATGGCGGGGATGCATGACAGCCGATCTGAAACTGACCGCCTGCGGGACGTGTATGCCGATGTAGAAATGGCCCTACAGAGTGGCGTGAGTCGAAGAGCGGTTTTAGATGCCCTTCACCAAGACGGCTTTACGATGAGCCTTAAAATGTTCGATAAGGCGCTGTATCGAATTCGTAAGGCTAAGCGCTCTAACGTCACTACCAAAGGTCATGCAATTGAGCATCATGTCGATGCTATAAAAAGCGAGACTTCGGCCAAACCGCTACTGGAAAAAACCGTGTCATCACCACGCAAAGCAATGACACCCGCAGATTTTCGAGAAATTAGAAATCAGCCACACGACTGGGTAGCGTTATCTAAGCCCGTAATAAAAAAATAACAAGTCATGACTTAGAAACTGCCCGCTTAGGGCAGTTATCTAACGAGGCTTTACAAATTTACTTTTAACATCGGCAGGTAGGCTATTGATAATATCTCTTTGCGCCTTGTACTCATCATAAAACCATTTATTGGTTTCATCATTTTGTTTAGAGATAATGGTTAGCCAGGTCATGCCACACAATGTCAGCACCATGGCAAACACAAAGCCGACCAACATTATATAGTTCATGCGTGTAGCATGTGCGTCCCGAATACTTCCAGAAAGGCCTTTGATCCTTTTCTCCAGTTCCTCAACTTTGATTGAGGCTTTATGAAGCGCAGGATCAATCGTGCGTTCTAAACTCACATGTATAGCACCAGAAAGCTCTGACCCCGCTTCAAACGCAACGCGTGTTGCCGTAGTTTGAATGGCTTCCTTGGTAGCATCTTGAAGTTTCTGAGCGGTTGATTCTGCATCAGCTACAGCAATAGCAATAATTTCTAAAGAGTCTGAAATTGACAGTTTCAGCAGTTCCGGTATGGCCTTGATATCGTCGTGAACGTTCCCAAGGTCGCTTAGTAACTCAATCATCAACGCATCGCGTGCTGTTCTAGGTGGAGCCGTTTCATCAATCATGGCGTATCCTCAAGTGAATAGTGCATCATAAACAGCATCAAGCTTCCGATTCACACCTTTGCACAATAGTTTTAGGCCATACATATCTGACCACCGCGCACGATCCTCTGCATCTGCCGTCTTATCCTTGAGCAATGTCTTATAGTCAATTCCATCAGCCATTAGTCCCTGTAGAGACATGCGACGAATCGACAACGCATCAAATAATTCAGTTTCGTAAATCGCACACCGATTATTGAGAGAGAACGTTTTATTTTGTCCGTGAAAGTTCTGAATAATTGGAAATTCGCTTTCTACGTCTCGTTGAACACGGTTAAATAAAACCTTTATTTTTTCGAAAGGAATACCAATTGCCGTCAAACTTTCGATCATACGCACCGACTCAATCTGTTCTTTTGTGCCACTTGTGACAGGAATAATATAATAGTCAATATCTTCATGAGCCTCTTCAAACCCTTCAAGATTGACCATAAAATCTTCGACATTAGAAGCGCCCACGTCGATGATTGCGCTATCTGCAAGCATGACTTTCTGCAAAAGTTCGCGAAACATATCTCCGCGCAACTTTTCAACATCCAGGCCGATTCCTTCCGCCGTCTCATTAATTGATTCAATGGCATAAATAGGGGCCCCGTTCATGCGTGGAGACAGCAAGTGTGCAGCAACGGTAGTTTTACCTACAGTACCAGTATAATTAAGCACGGCTACTTTCATAATAAATATCCTTAATTGAAATTTAACGGATGTACACACGCATGCATTCACAAACGCAGCCGAATGCCGGACGCGTATGTCCAGGCTGAAAAATGGGTGAAGGGGCTATCTAAAACCAAGGGCGCTGCCCTTGTTATCCCGCAACTGCCGCGTTGGGCTCAGGAGCGCGGGGTGGTGAAGCTACCCCACACTCCAGAGCAAGGCTTTGGGTGGTCGAGGTATCGTCAAGTGTGCGCTGCGCCCGTGCTTCCGTTCGCCGCAACGATAAAGCCGTTACGACGAGCCGGGAGCGCGGCACCTGACGTTTCATGGGGAGTGGTGTTACAGACCAGCGCAGATATAAACGTCAGTCCATCTCAGGCCCATATTCTTCGTCTTGATCCAGGGCCTGATCTTCCTGCCCCCAGTAGCAGACATCCTTACGATATTGAGCATCGTTCTGCTGGGGCTCCGTCTGTGGCTCTCGTATCCCCAGTTTGATGCCTGCGGCCACGTTTTCGGTAATATCGCGTAACTGCGCCAGGCTCAAAGTCATCCGTGACTGTTCAGCCAGTAACTCGTCAAGAGTGTCGGCCCCGTGGCTGATTCGTGAAACATCACCACTGGCATGTTCAGCCACAAACGCAAACACCTCTTCGGCGTTCATCTGTGGGGAGTTTTCTGGATAGGTCGATTCAACCGCACGCCATAAATCTTTCAGCGTATGGACATTGTCGATAAACGGCGTATCCACCGCGCTGGATTCATCACGCGAGTTCATGATCGTATCCAGCACCAACCGCTTTTCATCAGGCCTGAAGGTGTTTATTCCGTAGTGGCCGAGTCCTTCGTGCTTAACACATCGGTGCAAAGTGGCCTCGTCCCGTGATTGAGAAGCCACAACGCAGATTGCTTGTCCAACGGGAAGGTACGCAGCTTGGACGCCTTCGAGTCGTTCACGGGCTGTTCTGTCGAGCGATTGTCCAACGGCTTTTTCGATGGCATCTATGTATTCCTTCGTGTCGGTAAATAAAAGCACTCTGACCCAATCAATCAGGCCAAGCTCTTTCAGAGTCGATTCAACGACCCGTTCCGCCTCTGCCTTATCCATTGTAAACCAGTCTCCCAGACTCAGAACGGAACGTCTGGGTCATAACTATCATCATCGGAGGCCTGTGGGGCTGGCTGTGCAGGCTTGTTAGCAGCAGGCTTTGCCTTGCCCTTACCTGGGGCTTTCTCGCTCTTTTCTGCATTGTCAGGCTGCTGTGGTCCCCGCGCTTCTTGCTCGGCAGGCTTTGCATCCAACAGTTGCAGGGTGCCCTGCATGTCCACGACGATTTCCGTGGTGTAACGCTTAATGCCATCCTTCTCCCAGCTTCGGGTTTGTAGCTTGCCCTCGATGTAGACCCGCGACCCTTTATGCAGGTATTCGCCAGCGATTTCAGCGACCTTGCCGAACAGCGATACCCGGTGCCATTCAGTTTTTTCAACCTTCTGGCCGGTTTGCTTGTCAGTCCACTGCTCACTGGTGGCAAGACTGAGGTTGGTCACGCACGTACCGTTGGGCATGTACCGCACTTCCGGGTCCTGCCCGCAGGTGCCAAGCAAGGTCACTCGGTTAACTCCACGCATCACGTTATCCTCTCAATATTCGACTTCAAAAAGGGTGTCGCCCTGTTGCCCGGCGAGGTCGCGTAGCGCCGGGAGTTGTTCATTAATGAAATGGGCCGGATTTTGCGATGCCTCTCCGATAATCATGTCCAGGGCATCGAAGTAACTGTATTCGTGGCCCAGTAAACGCTGCTGCTCTTGATACGCCTGGGCAAGCGAGTCCTGCTCAACCTCTACAATCTTTAGAGCCTGTTGTTTCAGGGCATCAGCTGACATGCTCACTCCTTCCACTTCTGCTGTGGATGAGCGTTTTTTTGATCAGCCTGCAAGCCGTTTGATAGCACTTGCAGAGCGATTTGGTGCTTCTGCAAGGAAACCGATTCAGCTTGATTTGCCTGGATCTGCACCAAAGACACATTGATCGCGGCAAGTTGCGCGGTTTGTTGTTCTATCTGTGATTGCGATGCGCAGCCGCCCAGAGACAGCAGCATCAACGCGGACGCCGCGAAGGCCATGTAAGTTTTCATAATTTCATCCTGCAGGTGGGGGGGTAATTGAAGGTGAGCCAATACTGGCTTTTAGCGGTTAAAAACCATCTGTACCTTGGCTTCAGCATCCAGGCGCAGCGCAGCGTCGAACGTCTTGCCCGCCTTGCTCTTAAACCCCTTTAGAACACCGGTTTTACCCTTCGTCAGCAGGGTTTCGATCTGGCCGAAGGTCAGGTTTTTACCGCTAATTTCGGGGTACAGTCGGAATTGGCATCCTCGGCATGCAATCACCCTGGACGTTACGGCCAACTCACCACCGCACATTGGGCATTTCGCGTTGAGTTCTGGCGGGGCGTCCTTGACCAGGGCCTGCACGTTGCCCAAATCCACCGTTCCCACCTGGTGCGCGATAAACCTCTCCAGTTCGTCCAGGAACGCGTCTACCGTCAGCTCCCCGGCCTCGATCATCTGTTGCTGTTCATGCCAAAGGGCAGTCATGTCCGGCGTGGTTGCGATAGCAGGCAAAGCGGCAATGAACTCCAGGCCCAACGAGGTCGGGATGAATTTCTTCTTCACCACCTCATAGAAACCACGCTCTTGTAGCTTGGTCAGCATTGATCCACGGGTGGCTGGGGTGCCAATACCGCCGTTTTCGCCGGTCTTGCCCTTGTCACGGTCCAACAACAGTTGCTTGATTCGCGGGTCAACCACGTACTTGGCCACCCGCTTCAAATCTTTAAGCAACTCGGCCTCGGTGTAGATCGGCAGTGGACGGGTTTTCTCTTTTGAAATGGTGACGGACTCGCACACGCCGTTTTCAGAAGCTTTTAAAGCCGACAGAGCGTCGAACTGGGGGCCTTCGTCAGTTTCCGTGGAGTCGTCTTCATCGTCGGCACTGGTGCCGATGAGCGCTGTCCAGCCAGCCTGAGTCGTCTTGTTGGAACGGGCGACAAAGGTATGACCGGCAACCTCAAATAGCACCTCAGCTGCCAGGTAGCCTTTGGCTGGCATGAACTGCACCAGGTAACGCTTCACGATGGCCAGGTAAACAGCCTTTTCGTCCGCTGACAGTTTGGCGATATCCACTTTGGTGCCGGTCGGAATAATCGCGGTGTGCGCCGAAACCTTGCTGTCGTTGAATGCACGGCTCTTGCGTTGCGGATCTACCTGAGCAAAAACGACGGCAAAATCCGGCAGCACCTGGGCCAATATCGCCAGGGTTTGTGGCGCATCCGAAAACTGTTCCTCGGACAGATAACTGCAATCTGAACGGTTGTAGGTAATGGCCTTGTGGTTGTCACGCAGTGACTGGGTGATGGCCAACGTCTTTTCAGACGTAATTCCATGTTCCTTGCTGATCTCTGCTTGCAGCATCAGCAGGTCAAATGGCAGGGGGGCAAGCTCCTGTTTTTCGACCACTTGAGCCCGAGTGACGATCGCAGGCGCTTGATGACACGCGGTCGCAATGGCCTGGGCATATGACTCGTCGATGATCCGGTTTTTGTCGTCTGCCGGCGCATCATCCGGGACCACAAATTTCGCGCTGACCCGACCGCCAACAGCCAAATTGGCGTTGACCGCATAGAAGTTGGCGGCGGCATGGTTCTTGTTCGCCAGGTAGCGGTTCACGATCAAGCCCAGGATAGGGGTCTGTACTCGCCCGACCGACAACACCGTTTTAACCCCCCTGGCCCGCGCTGCCAACGTGCAGGCCCGCGTCATATTGAACCCGTAAAGCTGGTCACCAATGCTGCGCGCCAGGGCCTTTTGGTACAGACCGAAAAACTCACGGTTGTCCTTGAGGTTTGCCAAGGCTTTAAGTGCCGTATTGACATTAAGGTCGTTGATCAGCACACGCTTTACTGGACTGGTATTGCCGAAATATTCCAATACCTCGTCCACCAACAACTGGCCCTCGTCGTCAGGGTCGCCAGCGTGAACGATCTCTGACGCTTGCCCAATCAGCCCCCCTACTACCTTGAGCTGGTCATGGGTGCGTGCAATCGGCTGGTACTTCACTGGACGCAGTTTGAGCGGCAAATCCGTGGCGTTCCACTTCTCATAGGCCGGGTTATGCACCTCGGGCGGCGCCAGTTCCAGCAGGTGCCCAATGCACCAGGTCACAACATCCGAACCGCACTGGAAAAACCCACCTTTGTTTTGCGGATTGCCCAAGGCTTCGGCAATAACCTTACCCAAGCCTGGTTTTTCGGCAATAAAAACTCTCATGTTTAAACCCCTGATAGGAAGCAGTTAATTAAATAATTCATTCGAAATTAGTTAACCAAACACCTTGCCGAACTTATCGTTAATCTTTTTGTTAATGCCCTGATCGGCGGCAGGACAACTATTTAGAAACTGCCCTCGGGCCGTGGCTGTCTTGTCCCACCTAATCTTTCCTTTCTTCTTGATCTGGATACTGAAGTAGTCCTTTTCAGCACTGCTGCATTCGCTTCCGCCGCTATTGCCTGTGAATTTGCCAAACATGCACAGCACGGTTTTGCAGGGGTCCTTGGCAAAGGCCGGTGACGTGGTGAAAACGGCCAATGAGAGCAGCGCTGTAGTCAGGTATTGGCGAATGCGTGAACCCTGTGTGCGTTTTTTAGCAGGCACAGCTTTGTGAGCAGCCAGGCACAATTGGCCCGCCGCGAGTACGGTGGTTTTCATGATTTCATCCTTTGTTTGTATGCGCAGAGTTGCGCCTGATCATGCAGAAAGGGGTTATTGCTTGCTCTGTGGCATGTCGCGTTTATGTTGTTCCTCTTTCATTTGCGCATCATGAGGGGCTGCGACAGCGGCTTTGGCCTCAACCATCCGCACAGGTACGGTCAATGCGTCGATTTTGGTTGCATCCCCAACTGGCAAGGTCGGAGGCTTCATATTGGCTCGCCCCCTTAAAACATCGTCCTCGTAGTAAAAAATCTTCCGTGCCCTGATCTTCATCGGCGCGGTGGCTTTCGTGCCCTGGATGAACATCAGTTGATGGTCATAAGGCATTTCATTGATATCTTGAGGAAGCATCAACGGTCTGGCTTGCTCGCTGTAGTTGTCCGTTTGGTTGCGATCACCCACCTTGCGCTTGCCCAAGGATTGGGTTTGCACCCTGACTGTGGTGTTACCCAGTCGTGCGCTGTACTCCTTGGCCAGGTCAATGTCACCAGGTGCAAAGACAATCTCGATGTGGAAGGCCTTCATGATGGCGTTGCCCTTCTCCGTACCGTAGGTGGCCCGGATCTGGTCCTTACCCTGAAAGATGATGAAATACCGTAGGCCTGCACCACGGGTCAGCGCAGGCGCGGTTTCCATAATTTCCATCCGGCCCATGATTGCAAACTCGTCCATGAGCAACGCGAGCTGATACTTATATTTAAGGGTGCCATCTGCACAATGTCCGCCATGCTCCGGCAGGGGCTTTGAGTTCTGTCGGATTGCTTGGGTAAAAAACAGATTCATCAAAGGGCCGAACTTCTTCAGCGATTCTTCGGACATGCTGAAGTAGATCGTGGTCTTTTCCTGCCTGGCCTTGGCGAAGTCGATATCGTCACCCGACAGCGCCCAAGCCACGGTTTTCTCTGCATAGATCGACAGAACATCGCGCACGATATCCGCCGTGGTGGACCAGCCACTGCTTTTGTTCTTTGACGCTTCGAATACGCCGTTCAGTTCTCGCAAAGTCTCAGAGGACAACGCTTCAGGCCCACTGCTGCGCTCGTTAATGACCTGCTGAGCCCATGCCCCCATTGCAGAACCTAACGATGCAACCTCGTAGGCCTGCGGCAGCGTTCGAGGCATCGACGGTGTTTCCATTAAGTACAACAAAATGGCGGTAAATACGTTGCTGGCCTTGGTGTACCACTCCTGGTTCTTTTCGTTGCTCGACACAAACAACACGCTGGCCAAGGTTCGAATTTCACCCAGCCGGTAAAGCGGATCATTGCTGATCTGCGACAGCGGATTCCAACGGTGTGTTTCTAGGCGTTCGGGTGAAAAGCGGAACACCTTGTGGCCCGCAAAAGCTCTAAAACCCGAAGTGATCTCCCAGTTTTCAAATTTGGGATCGTTGATCACCATTGAATCGGGGTAGCTAAGCGCATTAGGAATAACCTCTCCCACCCCTTTGCCGGTTCCGGGAGGTGCGGCCAACATCACGAACTGCTGGCCATAACTGGCCAAAAACGCGTCTTTGGTGGGGTGCTTGCCGATCAGGAAGGCGGGGTATTCTTCGATGCGCTTTTGTGGGTTACTTGGGCTATACACAAGATTTTTAGACATGCTCCCTCCCCTTTTTAGCGTGATGTGAATGGTTTTCACACATTGCTCTATCTCTCCATAAATTATTATTTGCTGGTGTTGTGGTATTCGCCTTTGTATTCGAACTGACGCAACTCTCTGGCGTTAGCAAACCGAGCATCGCCGTGCAGTGAGCTGGTCGGGTTGAGCCGGAAGAAGAAAACCATCAGCGTGATTCCAACCGGCAAAAAAGTGATAGCTGCGGTCACACACCAAGACCATGGTAGGTACAGCAATCGACGGTCGTTGAGCGCCAAGTGTCGAGCATCCCATAGGGTGTGCCACGTCAGTCCTGCTGTGGCATTGCCCGCCGTCAGCTTCAAGAACAAGGCACCACCGGCATACAGCCCACCAACAAAACACACCATCATCAACACCAGAACCAGCAGGGTTATTTTCCACCACATAACGCCTCCTAAATCGCCTTGCCATTGAGCAAAGCCAGTTTGTGTTTTGGCTCGTAATGCACCTCTTTAATGTGGGTGCCTTCCATGTACACCACCACGTCAAATGAAGTCCTGACCAGGCGCTCGATGTAGTCATAATCCAGCCCCTTGCCTACCTCCGACTGCTTCACCAGTCCGCAGACACGGGCATAGCCCGCCTCGCTGTCGTTGGCGTGAGCCGTGGTCACAGTGCCCTTGGTGCCAGTGTTCAAAATCTCGATGAAGTGCCACACCTCATCACCGGTTAGCTCAGCTAGAAACAGATGGTCAGGCTTCATCCGCAACGAGCTGGCCACCAGGGCTTTAGGTGCCACCACAGCGCCGTAAAACAAGTGAACATGGTTGGGGTGATAAGGAAGCTGCAATTCACTGACCTCCTGGATGGTGATCATCCGTCGATTGACCGGAAACAGGTCCATCAAGGATTTACCGAAGGTCGTTTTGCCGGAGCCAGGCCCACCGAAAATGATGATGTTTTGCCGGTGTTCGACGGCCAGCGGAAAAAACCAACCCCAGTTGCGTTCGTTGTGCGCCGTGACCATTTCATGCTGCCAGCCGGTCAAGTCCGTCACAGGGGCTGCGATGGCCTGGGCACCATCAAACCGTCCGCTGTCGATGTAATCTTGAAGCGTGAAGCGTTCAATCGACGGCTTACGAAAGGTCATGGACAACGTGCCCTTTTCACACGCCGGAGCCATGACGATCTGGCCCCGCTCACCACCAGGTAGCTCAACCGTGTGAATCGGTGTCTTAGCCGCCAATTCGCGGTGGTTAAGCGCGGCCAGGCTGTTGGCCAATCTCCAGCACAGGTTGTAGGTCAACCAAGGCGCGGCCTCCTGCTGCCAGCCCGTGGGTGTATCCACCCACATCTCCAAAGGCCGGTTAATCGCCACATCCGTGGTGCCAGGCCGGTTAAGCCGTTCGGTCACTCCTGACTGATCGAGAAAATCCAGCACCAACGTGGATTCGATGAGGATGTTGTCGTCCTCATCCTGCTCAGCACCTGGTACTTGTTGTTCGTCATTTGGGTTTGTCATAGGTATTACCTCATTGTTAGCGGTTCTCAAAAACCGATGAAAAGTCGATGTCACGGGCCACAATCACCGTCATGACCGTACCCGGCAGAATGTGCGCGGTGGGCTTTATGCCTATCGTGCTTTCCAGCGCCTTATTGGCCATGTTTTCCGTGTTTTGCTCGCTGTTATTCACCGTGTAGCCGCCACTGCTTTTCTGCGTCGTGTTTTTGGCCGCTTCTAATGCATCCTGGATAAAGGACAGCATTACCGCGCCGCCAAAGCGCTGCATGTAGTGATTGTCGATCCAGGCTTCTGTACCACTGGCACCCATCGGGCCAGCGCCTAAACTGGCAAGATTGGCCCGCACACCCGATTGAGTCTCAAGTTCAGTCCAGGAGGTGAACACACGCACCTGGCCAGGCCTGACTTCGACGCTTTGCTCACCGAACAAACGGTCACCAGCATCAGCAAGCACGGTTGAGCCGTCCGCCGAATACAAAGGTTCGGTCAATGGGCACTCAATCAACGAGGGTTGATCAGTCACGATCTCGGTGTACAACACGCAACGGGTGTAGGTGTTGTGTGACAGCAGGTATTTACGCGATGGGGCCAGCACTGCCTTGCCTGGTGAGAAGCTGGTACCCGACAAGTTGCTTAAACTCCCCCGCGATGACGAACCACCGCCCAAGCCACCCCCCAAGCCCGTCTGAGCCACGTCAGGAGTACTTTCAGTGCCACCGGCCAACGGCGTGACTGTTGCTGGGCCTGACGCCCCGCTAACCGACGAACCGTAGCCCGAGGCATCCTGAACCAACGGTGTCACCACAACGCCTCCAGCCAACTTGCGTTGGGCGGGTGTCTGAGGCACATCTTTGGTATCGCCTTGAGAGGATGTATTGGCACCGGCTGTCGCGTTACCCGAATTGGCTCCTGACTCGGTGCCTTTATTGGCTTTTTCTTGAGCGAGCCTTAACGCTTCTGCATCCTTGGCCTTTTGGTCTTCCTCGGCCTGCATTTGCCTGAGTTTTTCCTCTTTCAGTTGTTTCATGCTGGTGTCGTTGCCCGCGTCCTTGTCGAGCGTGGCATCGGCCTTGACCGTGCTTTCATCAATGTCGGTGGAGCCTTCTTTCATTGTTGAAATGACCCACCACCAGCCCCCGACTAATATCAAAAGGAACACCAGCACTACACCGGCAATGGAGAGGTACAACGCTTTTTTGGACTGCCCCCCTCCTGCACGCTTTTTCAGTAGGTCGAACGAACCACGGGCCTTATCGGATTGCACGGGTGGCAGCTCGTTGGTTTCTGCCGATTCTGGAGTGGTGCCCGCCGGGGTATCCTGGGCGTGTTTTTGGACTTCATCACCAGACAACTCGCCGCCCTGGATGACATGGCCGTCATTACTGTCATTGTTCTGCATGCTTCACCTCTCGAATCTCCCCCGTGGTGGTGCCGTTGTAGTTGTAAAAGCCACCCACCTGTTGCCGGGTTCTCGCCTCCAGTACCAAGCTGTTAAGCCGAAAACGGAACAACTGGCTGACGCCATGCACCACCATGATGTTTTGCACGTTGCGCACGTTGACCAGTGTCTCGGTGCCATCGGGCAACACCTGGTACACCACCGGACGTGGTGCATTGGTCACAAACCGAAAACAGGTAAAGGTGCCGTTGTCCCAACCTTCCGCTGGCGAAATCGCCTTATCACCGCGTACCTGGAACGTGTTGATCGGTCCTGGACATGGGTCAGGATTAAAGTCGCGAGTGGCCTGCGGTTTTTTCGGCGGATCTGGATAGGTGAACCGCAGTGCATAGGTCATGTCGGCCACCTGCTTAACCAGTTTCAGCTCCAGCAGGTAGGTATGACGGTTGGTGTTAATAATCAGGTTGGTATTGGGCTCCTGATCCGTGGTCGGCTTAATCGCCACGATGTTGCCCGCTTTGTTGGCGCCTATGGACCACGCAGTGGGATCGCCCGCCACAATCAGGCCGGAATCCTCATACACCGTTTCATGGGCTGGGAACTGCACCAGTGAAGTACGCCCGACCACCGCTTGAATGCGAAATACGTTGTCCGGGGTATAGAACGCGGTTTGTACCCGTCGATCCTGGTAAGACCCCTCCCCCATTTTTTCAGCGAATGCATGTTGCACGCTGACCGAAAGGAACAAGGCCACAAAAACCGTCATGGATTTATTTTTCATGACTCACCCCCGCCCCGACTTCCTGGGTTGGCGAATAGGACAGAGCGCCAAACCCTCGCGGGTTAAGCCATTGATCACCACGTTTTTTTGTCGGGTTCTTGTAGTCGTAACTGATTGTCGACAACCAAACCGCAGGCTTGACCTCTGGATCTGGCATGCCGTTACGGTCGAGCACTGTTTTGGTAAGACGTACTTGGGCGGTGCCCTTTGCGTTTTCACGGGTGAGGAACGTGATGTTGTTGATCTCGGTTTTGATTTGCCGGTTGTTGCCCAACACAGCCAGATAGCCCTTGGAAGACAATTGGAAGTTACGGTACTCGGCAAACGTGGTGCCATAGGACAGCAACTCGACCATCGAAAACTGGGCATCGTTGTTCGAAAAGTTGTAACTCTCACGAAAACGCACATAAGTAGCCAGCCAGTATTCATCGTCGATCTGTTCGGACGACTTAACCTGGCTGATTGGTTTAACCACATCGGTAAAGCCGGAACTGTTATCAACCCGCACCAGGTACGTTTCTACCGTTTTAAGCGGGGTCAACCCGAGAACAGCACCCACGGACATAAACGCCAATACCCCGAAAAACCCTGCTAGGCGTTTCCAGGTACGCGCACTGCGCTGATGGTCCGCTGCCAAATTACTTTCAAACCAACGGGCCGCATGGATATACGCCTGCTCAGACAGGCTGATATTCCTTGCTGCTGCTGCATCGATGCTGACCTGAGCGGCAAGGTGCTGCTCTTGTTCGATGACTTGTTGGCGATTCCTTTTATTTTTTCGAAGATTCATGCTGCCCCCCGACTGCTGTGGCTTTAACGTCTTTTGCTCTGGCCGGTGCATTTAGATCAGTCCATGGGCCGGAGGCTTCGGCTAACTTGGGGGCAGAGCTGCACCCCAACAGCAGGACAGCACAAAGCAGCCCGCTTATTGCGAGTTTGCAATTCATAGTGATTACCTTTTTAAAACGAAAGAATCAGAAGGGAGTTGCTATCGCTTGAGCAAGCGATGGAATACAAAGTTACTTAATGTTGTTGCGGCGTTTGGCTAAAAGCTTTGCGACACCACCAGCCATTTGTCTTGCCGTGTTAAATCCAGAGGCTCTACCGATAAGCCCTCCAAGTCCTCTAGCACCTCCCGTTGGAGTCCCGCCCATGATAGACGCGGCATAACCTGGTAGCTCGGTCGCTAACAGCGTGAACGTAGCGAATACAACAAGCATGCCGATATTCCCCGCCAAGCTGGTATTTATTACCCCATCCTTAATTATCTGTGTATTGATAAAATTAATTTCCATGGCAAGAATTATTGAAAATAGCACCTGAGTCAGCATAAATCCGCCTATTGCAGATACCCACCCCCAGAACCATTGTCTAGTTTGATCAAACAACAGAAATGCAATAAATATAGGGCCAACCGCCAATAGGACCGTCGTGGCCACTTTAAGTACAAAAAGTGTACCGACAGCAGTTAATATGAATGGAATACCCCCTAACAAATAAAATACCAAGCCCTGAATACTTAGCCAGATATCCTTCAAGCTCGTAGTGAAAATATTGAATGACATTGCGTCATAAAAGGCTTTTAAGTTATCGATATATGCCAACACCATTGTATCTATCTGGTTGGTTTGGTCTCCTTCCTGGCCTGATAGGACGCCTCCCATCCAATTAGGTAAACCGCTGACAAACGGAACAATGGTTTGTATGTACCAAGTCACGTTGAACGCACAAAACGCAATAAATGCCATTTTGGCGATTTCGCGGACAACCTCTTCAAAAGCAACATTCATTCCTCGGTAGAGCCATTGAATATTTCGAAGCGTGAAGTGGATTAACCACATGGTCCCGAATAACGCACCCACACCCAGCATCACCTTGGCCGTGCCTGTAGCCAAGGTGCTTTTAAGGGCGGCATCAACGGACTCAAATAGCGTATGAGCTATATTCGTAAAGTCCATATTGTCTCCGTCATTTTAATTTTACATACTCATCATTACCGAAAAACATACGGTCACCTTGCAGTCTCATCGTTAATAAACCGTTCATCATGCTTAAAACAGTATCAGACTCAGCTTTACCTTCGTATTTCTTATTTGTCGTTTTACGCCCACCTTCTAAAAAATCGACCATGGTAGTTTCAACATCCACATGAAAAACCTCCTTATCTTTTTTTATGTTTATATAATAGCTTGGCGGCGCAAGCCCCTTGCTTGCATGATTACCACTACTCCAGCGCCCGACAAAATCATCGCCTTTCCCTCCATTGCAACCCGACATCATCAACGTAAAAATAACCATACCAAACACTAGGCTTGTTTTTTTCAACATAAGTCACCCACCTGCTTTTATAGCTAAATACCCGTTATTGGATTAATCGTATTTCGGTAAGACTTTTGACTTTCCTAACATATAATCGCTAAATGCCTGTGCTCGTTTATTGTTTTCCATTTTTTCTTGTTGCTCCATCAACATCTGCATATTTGCCATGCGCATCTGTTGGTTTTGTTGCTCCAACAGCTCCTGTTGATAGCGCAACTGCAAGTCCTCCTTTTGCTGTGGCGTTAGAACCACGTTCAACCGGCCCCTTAACTGCTCGGCGTTCCTTACCCGTTCAGTGCTGGCATCGTAATTTCGCTCCAGCGCATCAGCGGCGGCCAACAATCTGTCGAACTTGGCCTGAACACTGACATTATCCGATTTCAGCCCATAGCGCTCCCGCAGACGAGCTATGTCCTGGACCGTCCCATAAACATCAGCCCATTCACCCATTGGCAAAACCTTGTTAAGCGCCGGGTTATTCAGAAAGTCGCCAAGTTTGTCATTCCCTGTTGCGATGCTTTTGAAGTTGTCGTACTGAGATTTAGCTTGGCTGATCCCATCCTTGGCAGTTTTCAAAGCATCCATGGCTTGTTGGGCTTGTTGCAGGGCGTTATTTGTCAAAAGCAGCGCCGTGGTGCCGTCAAGCGTTGGAATGCCAGGCACTGCCGCATAAGTCGGGAGCGCAGCCGTCAGCAGCGCGGCACTTATCGCCGTCGCGATGATTGTCTTCTTCATGGTATTTGCCTCGGTATTAGAGCGGCAGTAGGTCGGCTGCTCTTTGCTTTTTAAAGACCGGCATCCAGAGACGAGCGTCGGTGGTATTGAGGGTCTGACTGATATGCACGGCTTGCTGGTAAGCCGGAATCCATTCATTGGCATCGGTGGTGTTCAGGAACAAACGAACATGTTCCGCCATTAAAAAGGCAGGCACCCACACCTTTGGATCGGTAGTGCCGAGTAACTGGCGCACCTGCTGGGCTACGGCGGCATTGTGGTCGGTCGTGGAAAGCAACGGCAGCCAGTATTTCAAGTGATCGTCCAGAACCAGCTTCAACTTCACCGCGTTGTGCCCCTGCTGAACCACCATTTCACGACTGAGCGTGTTCATGTCAACCACGGCATCAAACACCTTGTCCCTGACACCAAAACGGGCATAGCCAGCACGATCTGCCTTGAAGTTTGGAAGCCATATCGCGGTAACGACCTGCTGTATTACATCGGCAGCATAGGGTGTTGCCAAGGCATCCTCGGGGTTCTGCGTATCCATCATCAGGATTTCGCCGCGCTTTCGACCGCTTTTCAAAATTTCCTTAATGGCATCCGCCGTGCTTTCAAAGGACAGCGGCACCCAGTACTCGGCCATGGTGTTAATTAACAGACTGCCTGGCCTGGACTGGTGCATCGCACGCTTCATGTAAAACAAGGTATTGAGCAATACCTCCATCACTTCCGGGTGCTTGCTCGCGTACTCTTTTTTAAGAACCCGTGTGCAGTCGAATGCCAACCGTTGATAGCTTTGCGGGTTGAACAGATTTTTCGGAGAGTCCAGCACCCACGCGTATTGCCCCTCACGGCCACCGGCCAGGCGGCACCATTTTGACAAGCGGGTATGCAGGCAATTGCCGCCCCGTGGCGTGATGTTTTGCAGCAACAACGACATGCCCCGAAAGTGCACGTTTTTGTGCTGCATCACCGCCTCGATGGAATCCTGAATCTCACGCTCTTCGTCCTCGTCAGTTTTGTCTTTACCCCCCGCGCAGCTCAGTACCTGGTCGTACAGAAACTGGCGCAGTCCCTTGCTGTCCTCAAACTGGAAAGGGTTAATGCCCGTGAACTCTCCTGGTGACAGGGTGTAATAGTGCGTACCCAGCGCCCCCAACAGATTTTTCAGCGATTCGTCGTAGTCGATGCCAAAAATCATTGGCTTAAACCGACTGAAAAACACCAACAACGTGGCGAGAAAAGTTGTTTTACCCACCCCCGTTTGGCCGGTGAGCGACAAATGCCCCGGCAGTTTTTCACCCAAGTTGTTTTGCCCTGGAGGGCTGTCGTGCGCATTCAGAACGAACAACGAGTCGTTGACAGTCCGCATGGGGATTAACCCAGTTCCGTCGCCTACAGGGTTGCCCCTGGCCTTGCCGGTCGGGGTGGCATGCAGGGAAAAGCCACATGCGAAGTTCTCCGTGGACTTCATCATGGGATACAGCGCCTCGGTCACCCCTGGGAACTGCGTATACCAGGTGTCAACGTTGGTCATGGTCGAGCGCACGAAGGCCGTGTCGTGAACGGTGAACACCGATTCCATTTTCGAGCCATTATCAATGGCCTCATCCGGGGTGTTGCCGTAGACGATCAGGGACGCGTGGTAACGGCCAAATGCTTTTTCACCCTGGGTCACTTCTTCAATGGCGTTTTCCAGCTCGTCCGTCTGCCTTGTTTCGCCTTCAACCGACCCAAGGTCGGCAATGTGCTTGTTGAACTCTTTTTTGGCCCGGTTACGGTCTTCAAACAAAAACGACTGCACCAGGGTGAATTCAAACTGCTGCTCAATGGCCTCATCCCACATGCCAGGACGTGAACCACCCCCAGGGTAATCACGTAGGTCATAGGTGGTGGCAAAACGGCGCCCTCCCCGGTTAGGCCGATTTTCGATAAAGTCGTATTCGCCAAAGCTGGTCACGCTGTCGATGACGGCATCACCCAGTCGCGTATCACTGACCAGCACGTCTTGTTCATGACCGTTGATTAACAGGCTTAAAAACCGCCCAACCTGCGAGTACAGCGCGCCCTGTTCGTTTTCTTCCAAGGCCATGATGGCCGGGTCGTACATCGCCAGACTGGTTTTGGAAATAGTCAGTAGCTCTTTCATCCGCCGAATACCGTCATCGAGGTCACGGTATTTGAGAACAAGAGCTAGGCTATAGCCGACCTGGCGAAAGGTGCCGTCCCGAAAAGGAGCGGTGTAGGCATCGACAAAATCTTGCAGCGCAGGTAAAGGCAGGTCGTATTCAGTATTAAGCTCGATGCCCGTTTTGGTCACATAGCTTTGCAACATCAGGTTCTTGCCTTCCTTTTTCCCTAATGCCACGAAGTAGCGGTTGAGTTTGAAGAACCATTGTTTGAGATCTTCATCACTCTGCGTTTCGTGGGAAACACCTTTGAGCCTGATCAGGCTGACCAGCCGATTACCGGGCAATGTCACCATGTTCTCGTGGACGGGATACCCCAGCAGCGGCACTTTGACCTCGGGGGGCATGTACTTCATGACTTGGCGCCGGATGAAACCGGCGTTGTGCGAATCGTTTGCCATAGAATTGGCTCCAATTGGGATTAAACGGGGTGAGCAGCAAACGCTTGCCGTACCGCCAGTTCATGCGGATACGACGCCAGGACCACCACAAACGCCGTGGGTACTGGGCATCAACCGCGCAGATGAAGCGCAAGGCTGCTAATGCACCCGCAAAGGGCGCCAGGAACAACAAACCCCACACCCAAGACAGCAGCACAGTTCCTGCCACGCCGCAGACCAAACCGCCCATCAGCAAAGCCACCATCGGCATAATGGGGATACCCCACTGCATGGCAGGCCTGCTCATTGCGTTGTAGCTCTCGAAAATCAACTTCTTCAGTGATTCGTTCGCTGACATGAGTTTCTCCGCTGGGGCGTTATGCAGGCGTGCCAGTGCCAAAGACCTGCCAGGCAGCCGCCCCCAACACCATCGTGCCGCCGACCACAACGAGGACGCCAACCTGTTGCAGGTAGTCCATGAAGGTATGGGAGCGGTCGCCGGTTGAACGGGCAATCATCCATTGGATACCGGACCACATCAGGCAACCGAGGCCCAAGGTGCCGCCCAAGGCATAAAGCGCAAGCCGGATATTGGTGCCCCACGTTTGAAGCTCAGATTGCCAGTCAGCCATGGCCAGCGCGGGCATACAGCACAGGATCAGAACAGCGGCGCGTGGAAGGTTTGCTTTTTTAAACATCGACTTTCTCCTTTGGGATTTCTTGCTGTGGTTCCGGCTTTAGATCAGACGCAGAAGGCTGCGCAGCGGGCATATAGCGCGGGTATTGGCGCAATACGTCCCAACTTTCATAGGTTGGTTGTGGAGGGGGTGAAACAGGTTGTACCGGCACTTGTGGAGCACTGACGGCGCCGGTCAAGGCTGGCACCGTAACGGTGGTGATGTCGGCATTGGCGACCACACGCTGTACGTGACTCGATCCGCCAAACTGCGCTTCTGGTTGAAAGCCACGCCGTTTGTTGCCGCTGTAGTAACAGGAGATAGCTTTGTGCAAAGCCTCCTGCTGTGTACCGCCGTCTGGGACGGCGCTGGCATAGCAGCCCTCAAGGATCGTGGCTGTCATGCGCAAGTTAGTGCAGGGATCAAACACCACCTCCGGTTTGGCTACATCAAAGTGCTGTCGGTTGATCTGCCCTAGGCCAATGCTGAAATTGGCGCCCTCTTTCACCAACGTATTCACCGCCGTCACCGCCTCTTCCAGGTTTTGCGGCTGACGTGGCAACGCTCTGCCGACGACGCCGATAGCCCATGGATTAAAAGCGGATTCTGTTTTGACGATGGGAGTTAACGTGGCGGGGTGTATCGAGGGGGCGCATTGCAGGGCCAGGGCCAAAAAGGCACTGGTAGTTAACATTTATTACTCCTCGTTGTTTTTAAATTCCTTCAGCAGTTCAGCCTTTGCTTGATCTGCAAACCGATCAATCATGAACTTTAGAAGTTGCGATGCAGTTATTTGACGCCGTGTTTGAGAACTCACATCAATAGCGTGACTTGTAAGAATCGCATGACGTTCAAGCCCAACATGGACTGTTGTAGTTTTTGCTCGACTCCCAATTTGATTTGGGACCATATAACCTCCTGTGGATGCACAAAGACACCACCAGGCATAAACCTGGCAGTGGGAATTTGTATAGTTGATGTTTAGGTTTACGTGGATAAGATCAAGAGTCGCTATCAATTGAAGAGCAGATTCTTGAATAAGGAAGATTGCCTAATTTCAGAAGACGCTCATGATCTTTTTGAAGCAGAGAAAACAAAGCTGCTTGCCGTTGTAACTCTGACTTTATTTCTACGATGGCAGACCATGCGCCCTGCATATCAGGCGGAAGGTTTCTAAGCTCAAGGCAAGTGACCGCCTGATTAGGTAGAAGCAACAGCGACTGCTTCAAATCCTCGATGATGGCGTCTGACACGATAGCCGGGATGTTCCCGAAACGCACAAAACCCTTAACCACTGGCAGGTCAGATATTGTGGTGGTGTGCACCTGTTCGAAGTCGAAGCGCAGGAATAAATAGCCGGGAAAAAGCTGCTTTTCTGTGATCCTAACTGCGTTACAGTCCCGGCGCTTTTTAACCTCACACCTGGTAGGAGAGTAAACCTCAACCCCAAGCGCTTTAAGTTTTTCAGTAACCAACTGAAAACCATGGAAATTATGCGTTATCAAAAACCACCCTTGCATACCTTAACCCTCCCTTTTGGGTGCGATCCGCCACAAACGCGCCGTGCAGGACGGGTCTGATGTGGTGTAGCTTTCCTTAATAGTAATGTACAAAAACACAGTACTGATTATACATACAGGTGTTTTCATTGCAACGACCTGTTCACTCCTGACAATTATATGCGTTTCCCGCCACAAAAAATATAATAAATGCATAAAATATAAAAATTGACCTTTTTTTTGAAGGTAGGTGACTGAAAATACAATGATTTTTAGGCGCTAATGATGATCTCTCCTACAAGAAAATTCATAGGCGCCCGCATCAAAGCGCTTAGAAAGGCAAAGGGAATAACCCAAGCCGTTTTGGCCGAAGCCTTGGAATGTGAAAACGCTACTATTAGCCGCTACGAGCGGGGCGAGTATGTCCCTGACAGCGAACAACTACTGAAAATTGCAAAATTACTCGGCGCTTCACCTATGGATATTCTCCCCACAGATGATGACGTTTCTAGGGAAAGGCTCCTAGAGTTACGGGCTACCCTTCAAGATCTGATTTTTACAATTGACAACCCTTCATTTTTAACCAAACTCATCGAGTTAGCAAAAACGACTAATAAAAAAAATTCGTAAAATCATGCACATAGAAACATCACATTTATAAAATTAACGTCGCAGAGATAGGTAATATTAATGGACTCCGCAACCATAGAACTCTGGATCAGAAGCCTGGGGCTCTACTACCACTCTATGGTCAAGAGTGGGGCGATTCCAAAGCTTCCACTGCAATATCTATACGAAGGGGACACCTCATTAGAGATTGAGCCTGTCGTAGGAATCGAAATGAGCTTCTGGCCTGAGACTCTGCGTTTCGAGTCTCTCCACATCACTCTGCAAGAGGACATGCCTGGCGGTATGCCGATTTACACCGGTGAGCTACCTGCGCCCTTCACCTCGGTAATGACAAAAGGCCAGGTGCATTCGATCTTGGGAGAACCGCTGCGTTCAAGAGGACGGCTAGACCTGCCAGGCATGATTAACCCCATGGGTGGCTGGGATACCTATCAGCTTGACTCAGCTATTCACCCTGGCGTCGTAGTGGACTTCCAGTACAATGAGACGTTACAAGTTGAACGACTGAGCTTCTCAGTAATCGACCACAGCGGTTGATGTCAACGCCAACCTGGGCGTTCTATGTTCCTGAAATAAATTAGGCGGGTTTATCTGACCAACTCTCTGGATATGTCAGCAAGACTATTGCCAGGATCTCACATCAAAAGGAATAACTCATGAATAAAAGCATTGCTCTTGCTCTACTCATTTCTACTTCTCTGTTACTGCACGGATGCTCTGCCCTCGACTATAAGACAGGCACCCAAGTCTCGGCACAGCAGTTGGCCCAATTCCAAAAAGGCAAAACCACCCAGCCGCAGGTGATTGCTGCCATCGGACACCCACCAAAGAAAACCGAGGTCAGCAGCAAAGAAATTTGGACTTACCCTTACACGAAGATCGCAGCCCTACCGTTTTCACCCAACATCAACGAAAACACCGTTTTTGAGTGGTCGTCCAAGGGTGTCTTGTTGGACGCCTATAAGAGCGGAGGAACCCCTGGTGAGTCGGGCAACGCTCTACTGGACGCCGCTGGAATGTGATCAGATTGCCATCTGACGGGGACTGCTTGAGGAACACTCAAATTTTAGAATAATTCGAGTTGCCTTGCTTTCTTGTAGCCTCTGATCCATGAGTTTCTGAACTGGGGGGCTTTGTAGGGGCACCCCCACAAAGGCAGGCCATTGGTTGCATCTTGTGCGCCTTTGGCCTCGGCGGTTCGATGAGGATTATTGTCTTTACGTCGATCCATGCTGACGCCCTCCCCTCTTACACTCCCCTTTTCGCTCCAGCGAGCGCAAAGAAAATCCAATTCATTTTTAGCCTGATCGGCTAAGAAACCTCCCGTCATTGTATAGTTAAAATATTAATTCATAAATCATAATTATGAATTAATATCCTTCTCTGGCAAGTACTTCACGTATGATCCCACTGACCGTTCTCTGCCCTTCTCTGCTCCGCTTATTTTTCAAAGCCGCATCCTGCAAGTTCTCAATCATTTGAGGTGGCAAACTGATGCCTATCGCCTGAGCTTTTTGCTCGATTTCAGCACTTTTCACCTTGGATTGACCGAAAGGCTTGTCGGCCAACTCCTGAGCAAGTTTTTCGATTTGATCCGGGGTCGGTTGTTGACGCCCAGTAGCCGATTGGCTTCGGACCTTAACCATAGAACACCTCTTGAACGAGCGACCGGACTTCACCGGCAGCTGAAGGATTGCCAATTTCAAGAACAGACAGGCCTTCGCTGCCTGCGTCTTTGTATGCTTTGCGGTGATAGCCTACCGCTTCAAGTACTTTGAACTGAGGAAACTCCTCGGCATAACTTCGAAACTCTGCCCGCTCCTTTGGCTTCACTTTCAGGTTCGTCGAGGACATCGTCTGATAGAGATAGACATTGCCTTCAAGTCCAGGATTGAGGTCACAAATCTTGATGACTTGCTCTTGAAGCTCTTCCAGGGTATCCAAATCGAACTGAGAACACTGATGAGGTGCAACGCACGCATGTGCAACACTCAATCCCGTTATCAATTCGCGACTGTTGCGACCCGCAACGTCAACAATCACGTAATCAAATTTTCCGTCGAGCGTTGTCAGTGTTGAGGCAATGTTATCTCGTTTTTCGATCAGTGTTATCGCTGGTTTCTTGTCTCCAGACTCTCTTTCCGCGTGCCATTTGGCTGCCGTACGTTGAGCATCAGCATCGACCAGACACACGTCCTTGCCGTCCTTAGCAAGGGCCACAGCAACATTCGTAGCTGTCGTAGTCTTCGACGCCCCCCCTTTGTTACAACCAATAATCACGATCATCGGTAAGTCCTATATTTAGTAATTCATTATTTATAATTCATATTTCATTAATGTGAATTCATAATATATTGATATCCACGTCCCTGCAAACCAAAAATTTCACCACTGGAGAAACTCACCTGTACGTCTGCCCGCCCACTCTGAATCCAGGGAGGATGTGGGAGCAGTTCATAAAAATGAATTCGCAATTATGAATTCATAAAAATAGCTTATTCCAAAACAAAGCACAGAAATAGGGGACGGTAGAGAAAACGGACAAAATCGTACGCTAAGCATGCGGCCTGTCAGGTTGAGGCCATAGAGTTTGACGTTTAGGCGTCAGATAATGCAGAAAGCGGCCCTAGTCTGACGCGATGCCAGTGAGCCGACTGACGTCCAGTTGAGGTGTACTTGGGGTTCGGGGAGCAATGGAACAGTAAACGCACTTAAGCCCAGTACCTGCCCGCAAACCAGCGCTCTGTCTGGGGAGTACGATAAAACCACCGTTTTATGAAACCGCTTTAACGAGCATCAGGAAGGACCGTAAACATCCGAAAAGCGGTTCCTGAATTCAACACATAAGTGCAACGCTCACCCCTGTATGCACTTCGTACGGCGTCTTCCAGCCCAAGCGCTTGCGCGGGCGTAGATTGATCCTCGCTACTGTCCGATTGACGGCTTCGACGGTCAGCTTGCTGAAGTCGCTGCCCTTGGGGAAATACTGGCGGAGCAGACCGTTGGTGTTTTCATTGGTGCCACGTTGCCAGGATGAATAGGGGTCTGCAAAAAAGACCTGGCACTGGCTCCGTAGCGCGATGCGTTCATGCCCGGCAAACTCCCTTCCGTTATCCAGCGTCAGCGTGTGAGCGGCATGGCCCTGAAGCATCAGATTGATCGCCCGCGTTACCTGCCGGCGCGTTCTGCGCTTGACCGGATAGGCGCTCAGATAGCCGCTTTTGCGATCAACCAGGGTCACCAGGTTACCGCCCAGTCCATGTACCGTATCGCCCTCCCAGTCCCCCAGGCGCTCGCGGCTTTCGACCTCGGCTGGGCGTTCACTGATTGACACGCGATTACGCAGCTGCCCGCGCCGATCGTGGCTTCCATAGCGTTTCCGGTAGCGCTTTCGGCGATGTCGCAGATAGGTATAAAGCTCACCACCGGCGCGCTGTTCGGCGGCAATGAACCGATAAATCCACTCATGGCTGACCGCCCGGCTTGGCTGCTCCTGCTTCAACCGCTGGGCGATCTGCTCCGGACTCATGCCATGCTTGAGCCACACCGGGAGATGATGGCTGAGCCATGTCGCCGGCTTGCAAAACTTGCGCGCACCCGCTCGACGAGCATCACTTTCATGGGCCGCAGAAACAGCCTTGTAGATATTCTGGGTGCTGTTGCGGCGAACCTCGCGACTGATCGTCGAGGGATGCACGCCGACCCGCTTTGCAATGCTCGCCTGGCTCTCTGCGGCGCTCAAGCCAGCCTCAATCTGGTAACGTTGTCCCTGAGTCAGCTGCCGGTAATGCGTAGTCATCTGCGCTTGAATCCTTCGGTGTGAGAGCCTGGATTCTACCGGTGGCTGGCTCTCTGCCTCTCGTTTCAAGCGTTGCGCTTATTCTATGAATTCAGGTATGAATTCAGGTATTATATAATCGTGCTTTTGTGTTATTTTTTTAATATTTACTGATTACGTACTTGCTTAACCACTCAGTTGCGCTAGAACTAATAGACGCGAAATTTAAATCTCTAATTTTCCAACACTTAGTAAAACCTCGTTTGCCATCCCACTACCATTGTAGGAGCAAATCAGGAGACATAAAAAATTAGCGGTAGCGTGCCTGGCCCTCTAGATAAGTATTGGAGACTGTAATGAAGTTTGAAAAGTCACAGACAGCAATCGACCACCTGACTCCCGAGCAACACCGAATTACCCAGGAGGCGGGCACCGAAAGGCCCTTCACGGGCGAGTACAACGACAACAAGGAGCCTGGCATCTACGTCGACATAGTGTCGGGAGAGCCACTGTTCGCTTCGACGGACAAGTTCGATTCGGGTACTGGCTGGCCCAGCTTCACCAAGCCGATCGTTTCGGCAAACGTGAACGAGGTGCGGGACAGCGCACACGGCATGGTCCGGACGGAGGTCAGGTCAGTACACGCAGACAGTCATCTCGGCCATGTGTTCCCCGATGGTCCTTCCGACCGCGGCGGTCTGCGGTACTGCATCAACTCAGCGTCCCTTCGCTTCATCCCGCGCGACGAGATGGAGTCCGAGGGATACGGTGAATATCTCGATCAAGTAGAGGAGGCTTAACATGCATCAGCGCGCTGTTCTCGCAGGAGGATGTTTCTGGGGCATGCAGGATCTGATCCGCAAGCGGCCCGGCATCATCTCGACCCGTGTGGGTTACACGGGCGGCGATATTCCGAACGCCACGTATCGTAATCACGGCACGCATGCCGAGGGGATCGAGATTGTCTTCGACCCGACAGTGACGAGCTACCGGAACATCCTGGAATTCTTCTTCCAGATCCACGATCCGACGACGCTGAACCGCCAGGGCAATGATCGTGGGCTCTCCTACCGGTCGGGCATCTATTATGTCGACGAGGAGCAGAAGCGCGTCGCCGAGGATACGATCGCCGATGTGGATGCCTCGGGGCTGTGGGATGGCAAAGTGGTGACCGAGGTCCAGCCGGTCGGCGAGTTCTGGGAGGCCGAGCCCGATCACCAGGATTATCTGGAGAAGCGCCCGGGCGGCTACACCTGCCACTTCGTCCGTCCCGGCTGGGTGCTTCCGAAGCGCCAAAAGGTTGACGACGTACAGCCAGCGGCCGGGACCGCGGCGGAATAGGCTTCACTGCCGTTGCCACTGCGCCGATCCGGTCCGCAATCTTCGTGACCGCGTCGTTCAGCGACGCGGTCATCGAACCCTACTTCAGAGTGACGGCTCGTTCCAGTCAGTCGCCATCGCAACACCAGGATCGCAGATTTATGCCAGACCTCTCGTCCTTTCCGATCACGCAGCGCTGGCCGGCATCTCATCCCGATCGCCTGCAACTCTACGCAGCCCCTACGCCCAATGGCGTCAAGGTCTCGATCATGCTTGAGGAGACTGGCCTGGCGTACGAGCCCCACCTGATCGACATCTCGAACAACGAGTCGAAGGATCCGGCGTTCGTGTCGCTGAACCCGAACGGACGCATACCGGCGATCATCGATCCGGCTGGCCCTGACGGTAGACCCATCGCCTTATGGGAATCCGGTGCGATCCTCCTCTATCTGGCCGACAAGACGGGTCAGTTCATCTCCACCGAACCAGGCCAGCGTTACGAGACCCTAGCGTGGGTGTTCTTTCAGATGTCGGCCATCGGGCCGATGTTCGGTCAGCTCGGCTTCTTCCTGCGATTTGGCGGCAAGGACTATGAGGACAAGCGGCCGCAACAGCGCTTTATCGACGAATCCACGCGTCTGCTGGGGATTCTGGATCGCCGGCTGGAAGGCCGCGACTGGATCGTCGACGACTATTCGATCGCGGACATCGCGACGCTCGGCTGGGTGAATGCGCTGGTGGAATTCTACGCTGCGGGTGACATCCTTGGCCTCAGCAGCTTTTCGAACGTCCGCGCATGGCTTGGACGCGGGCTGGCTCGACCGGCCGTCCAGCGTGGCCTCCACATTCCCGCGAGGCCAGCATGAGCATCATCGCCGCCTATTATTACAACGAAGGCAAGCGAGTTCGCGAAATCGCGCTCGATGAGCACGTCAAGTTGGGCGAGAGTCGCTCGGGCTTCTGCTGGATCGCGCTTAGCGAACCCACCCCCGAGGAACTACTCGCGATCCAAAGGACATATAATCTTCATCCGTTGGCGATCGACAACGCGATGCACCCGCTGTGCCCGCCCAAGCTCGAGGTCTACAACGATGAGTTGTACGTCGTCGCGCAGACCGCCGAGCTGGTCGGCGACCGGATCAGCTACGGCAAGATGGCGATCTTCACCGGTCACAATCACCTTATCACCGTGCGGCACGGCAATGCCGGAGCGCTGGGCAAACTTCGGGAGCAACTCGAGGCATCGCCGACGCAGTTCGGCAAGGGTGTCGACTATGTGCTGCACGCGATCTTGCATCGCGTGGTCGACCAGTATCTGCCCATCTTCGAAATGATCGAGGACGACGTCCTGGCGATGGAGCGACGGTCGCTGCACGATTTCCTCGGGCCAGAAGAGGTGGCGCGAATCTTCGAACTAAGGTCCGAACTCACGCGGTTCCAGCGCACGCTCGGGGCTATGGCCGAGCTGGTGCGAAAGCTCGTTCGCGGCCACTTTCCCTGCATCAGCGCCGAAATGACACCATATTTCCACGACGTCGCGGACCATGTCCACCGCGTGCAGTCCATGGTCGACGGCCTCCTGCTTGTCCTGTCCACGGTCTTTGAGGCCAGCAGCCTTCTTGAAGCGCAAAGGACGGGGGTGATCACCCGCCAGCTGGCGGCTTGGGCGGCAATACTGGCAGTCCCGACGGCGATCGCTGGAATATACGGCATGAACTTTAAGCACATGCCGGAGCTGGACACGGCCTACGGATACTTTGTCGTGCTCGGAGTGATAGCGATATCGTGCGTTTTCCTATTTGTGCGCTTCAAGAAGGCTAAGTGGCTGTGAATACTGCCCATCGTTTTCTTCGCCGTCATCTGACGGTTACAGCGGGCCTTATACGGAAGCTTGTCCAATCCAACTCAAGATGAAGGTGCGTCCATGACATAGCAGCTGACCGACGCTCTACAAGCAGTTCAGTCCTTCATCGCCAAGGGCTAAGACCGCGAATAGCGCGTCAAGGACAGCAATCTCGTCGATCTCGAGCCAGGATCAACCATCGGTCCGTGCGGCATCTGCGTCGACGCGGCGTTTCGCCTCGGAAGCGGTGATGATGGCGATAACGCCTCCACCCTCTACGCGATCACCGATCCGGCGACCGAGCATAAGGGCCTGTTGATCGACGTGTTCGATGAAATCTGCTACCGCGACCCAGTTCAAGAGTCGGGACCTCAATGTAGAAGAAGTTGACTAACGAGCATTCGCGTCATCCGATCAAGCAAGCTGGAGACATTTATGAAAGCCATTGGTTACAAGGTTCCGGGACCCATCGCCGCGGATGCCGCGCTGGTCGACATCAATCTGCCTCGGCCTGTCGCTGCAGGATACGATATCCTGGTTGAGGTGAAGGCCGTCTCGGTCAACCCGGTCGACTACAAGGTCCGCAACAGCACGCCGCCGGCAGATGGCGATTGGAAGGTGCTGGGATGGGATGCCGCCGGGATTGTGCGCGAGGTCGGCCCCGACGTCACGCAGTTCGAGTTAGGCGACGAGGTCTATTATGCCGGATCGATCACACGGCCCGGTACCAATGCGGAGTTCCATCTCGTCGACGCCCGGATTGTCGGTCACAAACCTGCGTCGCTCTCCTGGGCGGAAGCGGCGGCGCTGCCGCTGACGACGTTGACGGCCTGGGAGGCGATGTTCGACCGCCTGGACGTGGCGAAGCCCGTACCCGGTGCGGCGGAGGCGATCCTCATCATCGGTGGCGCGGGCGGGGTTGGGTCGATCGCCGTCCAGATCGCGCGACAGCGCACGGACCTCACCGTCATCGCCACAGCCTCTCGACCGGAAACCCAAGAGTGGGTAAGAGGGCTTGGAGCTCACCACGTCATCGACCATTCTCGTCCGCTCGCGCCACAGATCGCCGAACTCGGCATCGGTGCTCCCGCTTTCGTCTTTTCGACCACACATACCGAGCAACATGTCGCCGACATCGCCGAACTGATCGCCCCACAAGGACGGTTCGGACTGATCGACGATCCCAAGGCATTCGATATCATGGTTTTCAAGCGCAAGGCGGTGTCGATCCACCACGAGCTGATGTTCACGCGGTCGATCTACGGCACGCCCGACATGAATGAGCAGGGCGAGATTCTGGATGCGATGGCAGCGCTGGTTGACGACGGCAAAATCCGCACGACGCTGACCCGGCGACTGTCGCCGATCAATGCCGCCAATCTGAAGACGGTGCATGCACTGATCGAAAGTGGCGCGGCTAAAGGCAAGATCGTCCTCGAAGGCTTCTAACGACCGCGATCGCCAAACATCTTGTCCAACCTCAAAAAGCCGAACGGGTTATGCCCCAGCGATGAGAATCCCATGACCAAATCTATTGCCACCGCCTCGATCAACCGCGAAACCGCAGTCGCCCTCATCGACGCGGCGCTCGCTGCGGCCCGTGCCATCGGCATCCCGGCTGCCGTCGCCGTCGTCGACGCCACCGGTAACCTGCGCGCGTTCGAGCGCACCGACGATGCGCCGTTCCTTACCGTCGATGTTGCCATCGACAAGGCCTGGAGTTCCGCCTCGTTTGGGTTCCCGACCCATGTCTGGAACGACTATGTGACCAACGATCCAAAAGTGGCGCCGCTAGCCTATCGCCCTCGGATGGTCGCTGTCGGCGGCGGTTATCCGATTCTGGAGGATGGGAAGTTGATCGGCGGCATAGGCATCTCCGGAGGCAACTATCAGCAGGATCAGGATGCGTGCGTCGAGGCACTCATGAAAATCGGGTTCCAGTTGCCAGCCTGACGACTGTGAGGCCATCACCGGTGGTAATGGCCAACAGATCCAACCTTTGAGAGGCCTAATGATGGAAGCGTTCGTCGTCTTTACGCGGGAAGAAACCAGCGACCCACATGCACTCGCAACCTATTCTGCAGGCGTCGGACCATCGTTCGATGGTCACGACGTTACCTTTCTCGCCGCTTATGGCGCGATCCAGCATTTGGAGGGGCCGCCCATCGAAGGGGCCGTAATCTTGCGTTTCCCGACGATGCAGGCCGCTCGCGACTGGTATGACAGTCCCGCCTACCAAACCATCGCTGCTCAACGCTTTGCCGGTTCCCGTTACCGCGCCTTTATCATTGAAGGGCGGCGGTGACATACCGACAGAAGCACTTCGGCGCTGACCACGAGGTATCGGCGTGTGAACTCGCATCTTGGGAATCTGTGGGGGGGACCAAGACAGCGGCGCTAGGGGCTCATATCGTCGATCGGATCAGAGAGTTGCTCGGCGAGAATGGGTTATCTATTGCCGAGCTGACGGAGCGGAGCCGCCCTCTCCCAACGGATTGATTCAATCGTTGACGCTCCTCCTATCCGGATCCGGGTTTTCGCACGCTGATCAACAGAGTTACAGCGCGCAACGCCTGTAGTGGGCATCAGGGGATGGGTGGCAATCAGGATGATTGCCCACCTTCCAACGATTAACCTTGCTCAAGTTGCTTCACTAGTCGCTCCGCGTCGAGATGGAAGTCCGAGAAAACAATGCTACCGCCAGCGTCGATAACCGTAAACCACGGAGTTCCTCGTGTGCGGTAGTCTTCCATGAAGGTTGGAAACGGCGAGCCGGTCGGTTGCTCGTCGTGACCGAAAACGATAGGAAGCTCATACTTGAGCTGGTTCACGCGCAACTTCTCGAAGGTATTCTCATGCGTTCCTTCGAAGACGGTCTGGATCACTGCGAACCCCACGTCTTTTGAGCTCAACGCTGCATGCAACTTTTGTAGCGTCGGAAACCCATGCAAATGGCAACCTTGGCACCAATGCTGGAAGGCAAACAAGATTTTCGGGCCGGGCCCGATATCTGACAGTTTGAACGGCGCGATACTTTCCCCATCTTTGCCAATCCATTTTTGCACCCGCAGCTCAGGCGCTTGTCGTTCGATCTCGTTCATCTGATCCTCCAACCCCGATACAGAAGCTTAGTGGATGATCGCGCGTCGCGACGGTGCGCGAACGTCCGACCTTATTTTCCCTATTTCCTGAAGCCAGAATAGATCAGATCGACATTTCGTCCTTAATATACTCAAGCTGCCGGCGAGCGCGAACTGGGCAACCATGCGCTGGTGAGCCTTGAGCTTTGCACGCTGCCCATCCGTTTGAGAGCGAACCTGCAACTTCCGCTCCGCATACCGCAGATCAGCGTACGCAGCCTTGGGGTTATCTACCCTATAGCCATTGGGTATTGGGAATCATGCTGGCCTGACGCTATGTTCGATACGCGATTTTTTACGATGATAGAGCATCTGTATCTGATTTTTAGTCGATTGGCTTATTCGGCGGATGTGCGGGCAAATGCTTTACGCAGAGTACTGAAATGAAGGCCGGCTTCGGTCTGCCGTATCGAGCAAGAGGGGTCACTATGGTCACCAGAGGTTTCACCGGTCGCGGTTCAGGCGACCAGTCCGATCGGATTCCGCCAGGTCAGCATCTGGTGGAGGATTTCCCTGTTCTGTCGGCCGGCCCTACGCCGAGGGTAGAGCCCTCCGACTGGAAATTCACAGTCAAAATTGGTCCGAAGCCCGTCAAAACGTGGAATTGGGGCGAATTCAACACTCTACCAAAGACCCAGGTGACAAAGGATATTCACTGCGTCACCTCTTGGTCCAAACTGGATACCGTTTGGGAGGGTGTACTCATTGAAGACATCCTTGCAGATGCAGAGCTTGATCGGCCTACCGATTTCGTCTTGGCGCACTGCTACGATAATTATTCGACAAACGTCCCTCTGACGGATCTGCTTTCCGGGAAAGCGATGGTCGCCCTCAGTTATGCGGGCAAGCCACTTTCCCGCGATCATGGGGGGCCGGCGCGTCTTCTAGTGCCGCACCTTTACTTCTGGAAATCCGCCAAATGGGTGAATGCGCTGCAATTCACGACGCGTGACGAGGCCGGCTTTTGGGAGCTGCACGGCTATCACATCTACGGCGATCCGTGGCGCGAACAACGATACACCCATGACTGAAAACGAAGCGCAAGTCCGTTCGTGGCAATCATGCGTGATCGACGACATCATCCAGCAAACACCGAGTATCAAGAGCTTCTTCCTTCGGTTGAGCAAGCCGTTCGCGCACACCGCAGGTCAGCACGTCGATATCCGGCTGACCGCGCCCGACGGCTACAGTGCAATGCGCAGCTACTCGATCGCGTCATCGGCAGTTTCGACCCCGATCGTCGAGATAGCTATCGAGCGCATGCCGGATGCCGAAGTTTCGCCGTTTTTTCACGACATCGCGGCGATTGGTGACGAAATCGAAGTTCGCGGTCCGCTCGGTGGCCATTTCCTTTGGCCTGAGCCTGCCATAGATCCGGTTCTGTTGATCGGGGGAGGCTCCGGCCTCGTGCCGTTGATGGCAATGATCCGGCAGCGCCGCGCATTGGCCCAAGCCGTTCCGACAGCGTTGCTCCTGTCCGCACGAACCGCCGAGGACGTTCTCTTCTCAGAAGAACTTCATTGCATCGAAATCAGCGATCCGGCGTTCGTCCTGGCGCTCGCGATTACGCGCGAGAAACCGGTTCGCGCATCGGACTTTGCGCGACGGATCGACGGCATGATGGTCCAAGAAATTCTAACCAGGCTTCAGGGAAAGCCGACGCAAGTGTTCGTCTGCGGGTCTAACGGATTCGTCAACATCGCAACCGATAGCGCGCTGCTGGCGGGCTTGGACGCCTCCATCATCAAGACGGAGCGCTACGGGGGCTAGCGGCGCGAGCTATCTCACGTCGCGCCGATCGTAGACGTGCGCCCTGGGAAGCTTTGGCGATCAACGTGAACCGTTTTGCCGAACACAGTCTTCGTACCCCCCGGCCTCTAGAACGCCTTCGCTCGCGATACCTGGCTCGACATCAAGCTCAATTTGAAAGTTCCTGCACTATCCGTCGTCCTGATATGCTCGACCAGCATGATGGGCGATTCGAGCGGGACCGCTTCCGTCCCAATCGAGGCTCGGTTACCTTAGAGCATCGGCTCGGCGCTACAGGAGGCGCGTGCGGCCTCTGCCTGGCGGTGAAAGCACTTTGGGCCATGTCGCCTGGATAGCGGCCAATCGTCAGCATCTGCTCCGATGTCGGCCAAGGTGCAGTCGCCATCTTTGAACGCCGCGAATTGGAGATCAACGCCATGACAGCGATCCGCGTGCAACTGCCGGAGATGCAATATGACAACTGATGTATTGCTGTACACCACGAATTGGTGCCCGTTCTGCCGCCGAGCGAAGGCGCTCCTCAAGGAAAAGGGCGTGCGATGGAAGGAGCTCGATATTGAGGCGGATCCGGCTCACCGGCAGGCCATGGCGGAAGCGTCGGGGCGAAGCTCCGTGCCGCAGATCTTCATCAATGGCACCCTTATCGGTGGCTCCGATGAGCTATTCGCGCTCGATGTCAGAGGCGAGCTCGACAAACTTCTCGGGCGCAACCCGCCTGCCACCTGAGGAGGTGCGGCTTGGGGCAGCCAGCCCGCGAGCCTTCGCCGGTTGATGAATACAAAAGGAGAGTCCGTTGGTCTCAGCCATCTGGAAAGACACTACTATCGCCACAAGCGACGAAACAGTCATCGTCGAGGGAAATCACTACTTCCCACCGTCAGGAGTCGACCTGAGCCTGCTTGAGATGAGCCCGCACACATCTGTCTGTCCGATCAAAGGCGCCGCGCGCTTCTTTCATGTTCGCGCGGGTGACGCGCTCAACGTGAACGCCGCTTGGACCTATCCCGCCCCCACTCCGGATGCCGAGGGTATCCGGGATTACATCGCTTTCTGGAAAGGCGTGGACGTTGCCTAGCAGACTGGACGGACGACTTCGCTGATAGCCATGCGGGCGCCGACATCTCAATTATCCTGCCCACCCCGGGCCTCGTCGGCTGCAGGAATCTGCCCGGCACCTTAGCGCGACCCGGCACTGGCGGTCTCGCACCCGCCGCGCCTCTGTTCTATCAATAAGGATGGATGACATGGAGCATTCCGAGTTCGATGCCGCTTTCGCGAAGCTTGCGGAGGGATACAGAGAAGGGACTTATGAAGGCCGGCGTTTCAGCTTGATCGTCCGGCGATCTGGGGACGGACGTCGCAACAGTCTGTTCGCCAGGGAGTTGGACGGGACTGACATTGTCAGCTTCAACCTCTTCCGCGTTACATCAGATAGGACATTGTTGAAGCCGTGCGAAATGTCCGCCGAAAAGGTCGTAGCGTTCGTGCTGGAGTTCCGACCGGACACCTGACGGGCAGAAGAAGATCCCGGCCAACCGGCGCGCCTGCGACGGCCGGCTATCTAAGGCTGCGCAAGCCTATAGCCGCAGCTCATTGCACTTCGTCTGGCGAGGAATTCAACATCGATACGTCGCCATCCGCGGGGATATCGGTACAGGCGCCCGTGTAAGCCAGATTGAGAAATCCTAAGCGATGACTAACACCAATGACGCCACCCTTCCGACACATTCTATTCTTGAGGAATGCACAGCGATGGCTGTCGTCAACGCTCTGAAGATTATTCTGAAGAACAGCTACGCGATCTACCTTAAGACAAAAAATGCCACTCGGGCGCATCCCGCCCCTACTTCAGGGACTTTCACTTGCTTCTCGCTCTGTCACTCACAGCATCGGCACGCCCATGACGCATGGTATCCAGGCCTCATAATTTTCCCATATAACCTTCTTGTCTTTTGCGCACCCAGAAAGACTCGAGGCTTTAACTGGACAGATGAGCCCTCGAGGGTAGTGTTCACCTGATTGGCTTTCTCATATCTGATGTTGATTCGCACAGTGTGCCAACCAGGTGATAGTTTCAAAAAACCTGCGCTTCAGAGCGAATTAGACGATCTTCGATAAGAGCGATCCGCCTCAAAATCCAAAACATCTAACATTGTCCTAGAGCCATATTTGTACCTAGTACTATGGCGCTCCCATTAACACATTTGATGATGCACAGAAAACTTAGCTCATGATAGCTTTCAGCTAACAGCTATTCGGAAGCCCGAAAGGATTCAACCGTTTAAGCGTGAACCGTCGATTATAAATACTTTCGTAAGTTAGCTTTAAAGGACGCTTTTAGTCCTTGTAAATACGCATTACGACTCCACAGCTACCAAATCCATACGGCGCCAGCAACCATTAAAACACCCGACACTACTAAAACAATAGTAGAGGCGCGATTGCTGCCTTTCAAAGTATGACCAACACCCACATCCATAACTAGGTGTCGAATTCCGGCTACGAGATGATAAATAAATGAAGAGTATACCAACCAGAAACTAACTTTGCCGAAAGGTGAAGAAAAAATCTCCTTGACTTCATTAAAACCCTTTTCTGACTCCAACGATTTGCTCAGCATATACAGTATCAGTCCCAGAAAAATAAAGAGCATAATTCCTGAAATCCGGTGCAGAATCGATGTAAGCGCCGTGAGAGGAAGCTGAATGGTTCGAATATCAAGATTAACCGGCCGCTTTTTATTCATTTTGACTCCAGTCAACAATTCTAGTGGGGGATTTCAGTTTTCGATCTCATTCATCATAGCAGCTGTAACTAAGGCTGGCGGCGACAATAATGGAGATATTCGGGGCTTACGTTGCATTTTGAGGTCGCAAGTGCATGTGCGTAAATTGAAGCAAATTGCAAGGTTATGCCCAATAGGTAGCTAGCTTATTAATTTAACAAAAGTGACGTGTGTCGTTCTGCAGGGCATGCTGTTCCCCAACCCTGGAAAACCTATCCTCTTTAACACGTCAAAGTCGATTGATAGGCTTGCTGCAACAGCTATCTGCCCGGTTGAAGTCGAAGATCGATGTATCTGTAGGGTTTGGAAATAAATGCGGGCGCCCACCGCACTCACGGCTCAGTTACCATTCTTTGTGCATCGCGGCCGCGCGGCTAGTTGGTAGCTGTTCTAAGCCTAGTCAGTGCCGCCCTTCGCCCCAAGCCCCATAGTCAGATTTGAGAAATGACAGTAGGCGATGCCGCAACGCGCTTCATCGACCTATGTAAAACGACTCCTTTATCGAAATAGTGCACTCATCGCTCTCCACGGCGATCCCTTCATCGCGAATTGCACCGCCCAAGACGATCTGCACTGAAATCAATACTTTCTGATGCCTCTTGATTAGAGATGCCAGCCATAATCATCTCATCGCCAACGCATACGGCGTTCGGCAGCCAACACACTCTCACTCACTACTGGAAGCTCAGACATGAAAACCATAGGCATTGAAAACTCGAAGTCCAGCGTACAGGCCCACTTAACGCTTGGAACCAAAACTATGGGGCTAGGTATCTATGGCGCGTACTTGGCTCTCGCTATTATTTACTTCTGGTTCGGCGGCATGAAATTTACCCACTACGAGGCCGAGGGCCTGGTTCCACTGGTGAGCAACAGCCCGCTTTTGGGATGGGTGTATAGCATTTTTTCGGTCGACATGTTCTCCAGCCTGCTCGGCATACTAGAGATTTCGATCGGCACTCTGATCGCAGGCCGCATGCTGTCGCCCAAACTATCCGTGGTAGGAGGCGCTCTGTCTGCAGGCCTGTTCTTCACAACCCTTAGCTTTATGTTTTCCACTCCGGGCGTCATTGAGCCTAGTTTAGGGTTTCCGGCGATTTCCGTTGCGCCAGGTCAGTTTCTGCTTAAAGACTTAGGGTTGCTTGCTGTTTCGATATTTGTGGCAGGCCATTCGCTGGTTGAACTGGAAAAACGTAAAATTAATGCATAATTTTTTCAATGGCTTAAGGCAGTAATGCCTTAGGCCTTTTTGCCATCATTTTCCCCCGCCAGATCTTTCAACCAGTCACGAGGGCTCAACCCCGTCTTGCGTCTAAATGCGCGAGACAGCGCCGAAGGACTTTCGTAGCCGACTTGAGCTGCAATCAGCGTAATCGAGCGCCCTTCTCGCATCAGCTTCTGAGCCAGGCTAACTCGCCAACTCAACAAATAATCAGCAGGCGTCTGTCCGATGACACTCTTGAAATGCACGGCATACGCAGCGCGTGACATATTTGACTCACTGGCCAGCTCTGCTATTGACCAGGCATGTTCCGGGGAGTTGTGCATCTGTAAAAGCGATCGGGCAAGCCGCATGTCGGCCAGTCCAGCCATCATTCCGGTGCGCAACTGGTGATGATCGAGCAGGTAACGGAGCAACAGAATGATTAGGAGCTCAAATAAGCGCTCAAGCGCGGCTTCCCTTCCACAATGCACATTTGCCGCCTCGGCAAACATCCACTCCAACGTGTCTGCCAGCATGGGCAGATCATCGAGTGCGAGCACCAAACAGTCCGGTAATGAAGCCGACAAAGGATTATCAATTCCGCCCTCAAACTCCATGGAAGCACACAACAACTTTGCGCCATCGGACTCACCCGCAAACAATTGATGCTTGGCGGGGCGTGGCATAAAAATCAAGCTAGGGCGAGTGAGCTGCAAATCCTTGCGATCGGGACCAAGCAACGTCACGCTGCCGGCCTGAAGCAGATGGATATAACCTCGCCGCTCGGCGCCATCGTAAGATGCAGAGCCGCATAGGTCGCCGTCATAGAACAGATTGGCCCGCACGCCGAACCGCGAGAGCAAATTAGACAAACGATCCATTGGCCGATCCTTGACGAGTCAGAACGCACAGACCATACCATCTGCGTTGTCGTTCAGTGCCTGTAGCGAACATGCCGGCGTAAATCAGCCAACGGATAAAGTGATCACTGAGCAGCTCAGCCTCCCTTTCCAGTTCGGCTGTTAAAAAAACAACACCGTTGTTTGAAAGCACCAGCAAATCAAGTGCTCACTCTTCTATTTTACAGTACCTGGCAACAGCACTTTGCGGTGCAGTCGATCAGATATCCGGAAGGTTGATCGTAAGCTTCAGCCTAGCGCTCTTCGAATTTAATGTCGTCGAGCTTCGGCCCAACCATTCCCCCGACCTACTCTTCCCTCCCCTAGAGACCCTAGCAGTCACTTGAATCGCGGCTGTCTGCGATAAGGTGTTGCTGGTAACTATTGCATCAGCGCCTGAAAACTCCACCTCGGCCGGCAGACTTGAGACCTTAAGTCGTATGGTAGCGAGAGGTACCTTGGAGCCCGATAGCGTCTGTACGAAAACGAACACACTGTCATCCAAAGCGACCTTTTCGAAAATTTCCGGGGAAATGTCCACCCGTACCTTGAGCGGTGTTGGTGGCAAGCCAGCAACATGGTTAATCGTCAAATTGTTGTTTTTTTCATCCGCTGAAAGACCGTTTCTTGCCTTTCCAATGGCCTGTATGTTGCCGCTGACCGAAAACTGACCCAGTAGAGGCTGTTCTGCCGACTGAAAACTGACCCAGGTGTTCAACTGCTTCTGCTCAATTTTTGAGCAGGAGAACACAGGGTGATCAGTATGGAAATGATGGGCAAAATTCGCCGGATGTATTTCCGCGACAAGCTGTCGCTGCATGAGATAGCCAAGCGCACCGGGTTGGCGCGCAACACGATTCGCAAGTGGGTCAGAGCACCTGAGGCCAAGCCGCCGGTCTACCAACGCCGCGCGATCTTCAACAAACTCAGCCCTTTTCACGCCACGCTGGAGCAGGCGCTAAAAGCCGATTCGCTGCGGCCCAAGCAACAGCGGCGCAGTGCCAAGGCGCTGTTGGCGCAAATCAAAGCCGAAGGTTATGACGGTGGCTACAGCCAGCTCACCGCGTTTATCCGTGCCTGGCGAGGGGGACAGGGCAAGGCGTCGCAGGCCTTTGTGCCGCTGACCTTTGCTCTTGGCGAGGCGTTTCAGTTTGACTGGAGCGAGGAAGGCTTGCTGGTCGGCGGCATTTACCGGCGTATGCAGGTGGCACATCTGAAGCTGTGTGCCAGCCGTGCGTTCTGGCTTGTGGCGTATCCGAGCCAGGGCCATGAGATGTTATTTGACGCCCATACACGCTCGTTCGGCTCCTTGGGCGGCGTGCCGCGCCGGGGCATCTACGACAACATGAAGACCGCCGTCGACAAGGTCAATAAGGGCAAAGGCCGGGCGGTGAATGCGCGCTTTGCGGTGATGTGCGCGCATTACCTGTTCGATCCGGACTTCTGCAACGTCGCCGCTGGTTGGGAAAAGGGCATCGTTGAAAAGAACGTGCAAGACAGCCGCAGGCGTATCTGGCTAGACGCCCAGGACTGCCAGTTTCACTCCTTCGAGGAACTCAATGCCTGGCTGGGCCAGCGCTGCCGCGCGCTTTGGAACGAGCTGACGCACCCTCAATACAGCGGGCTGAGTGTGGCCGAAGTGCTGGAGTTGGAGCGCGCTGAACTGATGCCTGTGCCAGCGCCATTCGACGGTTACGTCGAGCGGCCTGCGCGGGTCTCCAGCACCTGCCTGGTCAGCGTCGGGCGCAACCGCTACTCGGTGCCGTGTGAGTATGCGGGTAAGTGGGTCAGCAGCCGTTTGTATCCGACGCGAATCGAGGTGGTGGCTGACGACGCGCTGATCGCCAGCCATGTCCGCTTGCTGGATCGCGACCAGGTCAGCTATGACTGGCAGCACTACCTCCCGCTGATCGAACGCAAGCCCGGTGCGCTGCGCAACGGCGCGCCCTTTGCTGATCTGCCGGCGCCGCTGCGTCAGCTTAAGCACGGTCTGGGGCGTCATGCCGGCGGTGACCGGATCATGGCGCAAGTTCTGGCTGCCGTACCGGTCGCCGGGCTCGATGCGGTGCTGGTGGCTGTTGAGCTGGTACTGGAAAGCGGCAGCCTGAGCGCCGAACACATCCTCAATGTCGTGGCGCGCCTGGCCGCGACCGAACCACCACCCAGCGTCGAAACCCACTTGTCGCTCAAGGAAGCCCCCGTCGCTAACACGGCGCGCTACGACCGCCTGCGTGGCCAGACCGAGGAGATCGGTCATGCGTGATTTGATGGCGGAACTCAAGGAGCTGCGCCTGCACGGCATGGCCACGGCCTGGGCGGAGTTGACTGCGCAGGGTGAGTCGAACACAGCCTCGTCCAAGTGGCTGCTCGAACACCTGCTGGAACAAGAGCACACAGATCGCGCCATGCGCTCGGTGAGCCACCAGATGAACATGGCCAAGCTGCCGATGCACCGCGACCTGGCCGGCTTCGACTTCAGCGCCTCCAGCGCAGACGCTCGTTTGATCAGCGAACTGGCCAGTCTGGCCTTTACCGACACCGCGCAGAACGTGGTGCTGATCGGTGGGCCTGGCACCGGTAAAACCCACCTGGCCACTGCGCTGGCCGTGTCCGGCATCACCCGGCACGGCAAGCGCGTGCGCTTCTACTCCACGGTCGATCTGGTCAATCTGCTGGAGCGCGAAAAGCACGACGGCAAAGCCGGGCGGATCGCCCAAGCTCTGCTGCGCATGGATCTGGTCATCCTCGACGAACTGGGTTATCTGCCCTTCAGCCAGGCCGGCGGTGCGTTGCTGTTTCACCTGCTATCCAAGCTGTACGAACACACCAGCGTGGTGATCACCACCAACCTGAGCTTCGCCGAATGGTCGAGCGTGTTCGGCGACGCCAAGATGACCACCGCCCTGCTGGATCGGCTGACCCACCACTGCCACATCGTCGAAACCGGTAACGAGTCCTATCGCCTGCAACACAGTAGCTTGGCGGCCCAGGCCAAGATCAAATCACGGGAGCGAAAGCGTAAGGGCGGCCAGGAACCGGAGGACGATGAGCCGTTCTGATTTCATGGCGACGACGGCCTGCTACATGGCTGCGTGTGGCAGGTCTTAAACAACTGAACTGGGCTAGCGAAGGAGTGGGGGCAACAGCAGCTGCGCTGGTAGACTTATCCACAGTTGCTGGTAACAAAATCAGCAATCCGCCCTGGGTCAAATTTCAATCGGCAGGGTGGGTCAATTTTCCATCAGCGCCAACACACTAAGCAACCATCAGAAAATTTTGACTGTACGCCAAAAAATTCGCATCTACCAGCATCTAAACAGGCGTTGTTGATTATCATAAAACACTGACACTGTATCCTGAATTCAACACATAAGTGCAACGCTCACCCCTGTATGCACTTCGTACGGCGTCTTCCAGCCCAAGCGCTTGCGCGGGCGTAGATTGATCCTCGCTACTGTCCGATTGACGGCTTCGACGGTCAGCTTGCTGAAGTCGCTGCCCTTGGGGAAATACTGGCGGAGCAGACCGTTGGTGTTTTCATTGGTGCCACGTTGCCAGGATGAATAGGGGTCTGCAAAAAAGACCTGGCACTGGCTCCGTAGCGCGATGCGTTCATGCCCGGCAAACTCCCTTCCGTTATCCAGCGTCAGCGTGTGAGCGGCATGGCCCTGAAGCATCAGATTGATCGCCCGCGTTACCTGCCGGCGCGTTCTGCGCTTGACCGGATAGGCGCTCAGATAGCCGCTTTTGCGATCAACCAGGGTCACCAGGTTACCGCCCAGTCCATGTACCGTATCGCCCTCCCAGTCCCCCAGGCGCTCGCGGCTTTCGACCTCGGCTGGGCGTTCACTGATTGACACGCGATTACGCAGCTGCCCGCGCCGATCGTGGCTTCCATAGCGTTTCCGGTAGCGCTTTCGGCGATGTCGCAGATAGGTATAAAGCTCACCACCGGCGCGCTGTTCGGCGGCAATGAACCGATAAATCCACTCATGGCTGACCGCCCGGCTTGGCTGCTCCTGCTTCAACCGCTGGGCGATCTGCTCCGGACTCATGCCATGCTTGAGCCACACCGGGAGATGATGGCTGAGCCATGTCGCCGGCTTGCAAAACTTGCGCGCACCCGCTCGACGAGCATCACTTTCATGGGCCGCAGAAACAGCCTTGTAGATATTCTGGGTGCTGTTGCGGCGAACCTCGCGACTGATCGTCGAGGGATGCACGCCGACCCGCTTTGCAATGCTCGCCTGGCTCTCTGCGGCGCTCAAGCCAGCCTCAATCTGGTAACGTTGTCCCTGAGTCAGCTGCCGGTAATGCGTAGTCATCTGCGCTTGAATCCTTCGGTGTGAGAGCCTGGATTCTACCGGTGGCTGGCTCTCTGCCTCTCGTTTCAAGCGTTGCGCTTATTGGGGTCGTCTCAGAAAACGGAAAATAAAGCACGCTAAGCGTGCGTGGAGGCTGGCACCCAGCGGTACAGCGTCGGAATGGACACGCCGAGGTTCTTGGCCACGTCCTTGGGCGGCACCCCGCTGGCCAGCAGCTTCTTGGCCGACTCGATCTTGCTGTCGGTCATCTTCGGCTTGCGGCCGCCTTTGCGGCCGAGCTGCTTGGCGACTTCCAGCCCGGCGCGGGTGCGCTCGACGGTCAGCTCGCGCTCCATTTCGGCAAGGCTCGCCATGACGTGGAAGAAGAACCGCCCGGATGGTGTGCCGGTGTCGATGGAGTCGGTGAGGCTCCTGAACTGGACACCGTGCTTGTGCAGATCGCCGACCAGATCGACCAGTTGCTTGACCGACCGGCCCAGCCGGTCGAGCTTCCAGACGACCAAAGTATCGCCTTCGCGCAGCATTTCGAGCGTCTTGGCCAAGCCAGGCCGGTCTGCCCGCGTGCCACTCACCTTGTCCTCGAAGACCTTTTTACATCCGGCCTTGCTCAAGGCTTCGCGTTGCAGCTCCAGGTTCTGATCCTGCGTCGAGACGCGCGCATAGCCAATCAACATGGCTTGTCTCGCGCCCGGTCGATGCGTTCCTGCATCGCCTGCATCACTTCTTCGTGGGTGTACGATCTGGCGTTGGCGTCGGTGGCTTGCCGCAGGGCTTCCTCAACCTCGCGCGTCATCCGCTCGTAATCCTCCGGCCACAGCGCTTGCTCCATGCGCAGCGACGCCTGACCCAGCAGGTGCAGCAGGCTGAACAGCCGCATGTCGTTGGTGGCGACGATGCGCTCCCGAATCTGCTCCTGAATAGCTTCGCTAGCCCGATGCGCTTGTGGTGTGGCAGTCCCCTCGTAGTCAGCGGGGAATTCCGCTTCCTCGGCAATCCTTGCCCAGGCGCTGGCCAGCGCCTCGATGGTTGACGTGCTCATTTCCGCCGCTCCTGTGCTCTTTGGCGAATCAACCGGCCAAGGGGCCTCGACGCGAAAACCAGCAGCATCACGCCTATCGGATACCAGGTCGAGAAGACCACCAAGGCATCGAAGGCTGGCCGTCCGGTGTTGGTAGGCAGTACGGCGGTCACAGCCATCAACCCGCCGACCGTCCAGATGATGCGCCACACGTAGGGCATCACGCGGGGCACGTAGCCGTCATCGAAAGCGGTCTGGTAGTAGCGGCGCAGGCCGCGCTCGGCAAGCGCCTGGCGCTGCCGCTCCGACAGCGCATCCGTCCGGCCATACCAGCGCCGGAATGGTGGACAGCGCAGCAGCAAAGGGGTGAAGAGGATCATCACCGCCACGATCGCGACACCCCACGCCATGACGGCGCCGGCATCGGGCCGCTTGGCGTTCTCGATCACGGGCGCGAAGACGCCCGGAGCACCGATCATCCAGAACAGCGCAATGTGCTGATGGAAGGAGAGCTTCATTTGCTCATCCACTTGCGCAGCAGGCGCTTTTTCAGGGAGGCGCGTTCTTGCGGGTTGCGTCCCTTGTGATTGGCGATGCGATCCGCCGTGGCGGCCTGGCGCTTGACGGGCCAGTAGGAGCGGCCATCCTTGCCCATCGACCAGACGCTGCTGGCCTGGTTTTCCAGCAGGGGCAGATGGGCGCTCAGGGCTTCGGGCGACGCGCTGGTCAGCGCCGTGCGCTCACGGGTGCGCCAGCGCTGATGCCAGAGCTTCTTGTCCTCGCGCTCGCTGCCGCAGGTCGTGTGCCCGACGATGGGTGTTTTGCGGCGGCTGCGGCTCATAACGTAGTGGTCTCCAAGAACATTCAGGACTGATCCCAGGCGTCGATGGTCAAGACCTGATCGGCAGGACAGGCGGCTACGCGGTCGGGAACTGGATGGTGTTCAGTCTCATGCCGACCCCATTCGATTGATCGCGTCGCTTGCGGCACGCTGCGACGCAAGGAGGTTTGCGACCTGGTTTAGCAGCCGTGTCCGCTGCATGTCTGTTACCTATCTCCCCGACCGCTCATTGGACCAACTCCAGAGATTGGGCTCTATCGCTCAGCCAATACGAAACCGGCATTGGCTGATGCCACAACCGAGACGAACACAAATGGCTCGGTACCTGTATTTCGCGCCCCGTGCACTTGGCCCGGTCTTGCCACGGCTATCTCACCTTCCCTGAGGGCACGAACAATCCCATTGCCCTGAAAGTAATCAGCCATTCCCGACAAAACAGTCCACGTGTCTTGGCCGTGAGGATGAATGTGAGCCGCAATTTCCTGCCCGGGATGGACATGCCAAACCACGATAATTGAGTCTCGGGTTTCAAGCACAACGGAACGAATAGGCTCGCCTTCGGACGGCTGAACATACTCGGCTACAGAAAATATTCTCGATTCAACAGTCATCGGAGATCCCTCTTTCACAGTGCCCCCAGACAGGCTGGATATGAGTTCTAACTCGAATTTGAACGGGAGGCTGGTCGTGCGGTCGTGCAGTTGCCGATGAGCGTGTCGGCTGCTGCCTCCTTGCCCACCAGCGAACTCACGTCCGTTGCGGCCATCCAGAAGGTCTTGCCCGAGCGCGGCTCATAGGTCGCGGGATCGAACACGCCAGAGGGGCCGAACATCGGCGGCTTGATTGGTCATGGCTCCATGCCTTTGTCGTTACGGTCTTCATCGTCGGCATCCTGACGCACGGCGGGCAATTGCTGGAGCAACGCCGGCAGCCATTCCTGTACCGTCTCCCACACCACATCGAGGTTGATGTCGAAATAGCCGTGAGCCATGCGATTACGCATATTGCGCATGCTGCGCCACGGCACGTCGGCATGCGCCTGGGTGAACTCGACGTAGCCATCCATCACCTTTGTGGCCGCCTCGCCGATGACGATCAGGCTCATGATGACGGCCTGCTGGGTGCGCTTGTCGGCCAAGAAGTCGTCCTTGGCCATCCCTTCCACGAAGCTGCGCGCATCGGTTGCGGCCTGCTGAATGTGGTCGAGGTAATCGGGCAGGCGGTTCTCGCTCATATCGGTTGCGCCTCCGCGAGCACCTTGGCCCGGAACTTCGGCGGCAGGTCGCCGGGAGTCAGCAGATCGACGTCAACGCCGAGCAGCGATTTCAGTTCTTCTTCCAAATCGCCCAAGTCCAACAACGTGGCACCGGGCAGCGCATCGACCAACAGGTCGAGGTCGCTGCCATCCCGGTCGGTGCCATGCAGCACCGAGCCGAAGACGCGCGGGTTCGCGGCGCGAAAGCGGCCTACCGCTTCACGCACTGCGCTTCGCTTCATGTCAAGCACAACAGACGGTCGCATGGGCATCCTTTCTTATCGAAACTCGTTGAGATGATATGCAATCAAGAATAGAATTTCAAGAACTATTTTCGAGAATCGCAATGCCTTGATTCCCGTGCCGCGCCGGTTGCCTTGGCGGGCTTGTCACAAACCTACGTTTTCAAGAAGAAGGAAACCGCATGCCCCGCCGTTCGATCCTCTCCGCCGCCGAGCGCGAAAGCCTGCTGGCGTTGCCGGACACCAAGGATGAGTTGATCCGTCACTACACGTTCAGCGAAAGCGACCTCTCCATCATCCGGCAGCGGCGCGGCCCGGCCAATCGGCTGGGCTTCGCGGTGCAGCTCTGCTACCTGCGCTTTCCCGGCGTCATCCTTGGCGCTGATGAGCCACCGTTCCCGCCATTGCTGAGACTGGTCGCCAACCAGCTCAAGGTCGGCATCGAAAGCTGGGACGAGTACGGGCAGCGTGAGCAGACCCGACGCGAGCACCTGGTCGAGCTGCAAACGGTGTTCGGCTTCCAGCCGTTCACGATTGGCCACTACCGGCAGGCTGTCCAGTTGCTGACCGAGCTGGCCATGCAAACCGACAAGGGCATCGTGCTGGCCAGAGCCTTGATGGGGACGATAGAGAAAACGGAAAAAATCGTACGTTAAGCGTACGGCCTGTCAGGTTGAGGCCCTAGAGGTTGCCGGCGAGGCGTCAGAAAATGCTGGAATCGGCCCTATCCTGACGCGGCCCAAGGTTCCGGCCTGACGCCTAGTTAGGGCGTACCGATACGGTACAATTAATTTTTGAAATGGCGACAAACGGCTATTTTCTGGCGGTCGTATCACAGACCAATTCGATGCTATATTTACAATTTAACTGGGGGCGCTGGTAAGCGTAATGCAATAC